>DASVZD010000366.1:0-9692 GCA_036391815.1 Rhodocyclaceae bacterium | reverse complement strand
CGGACGGCGAAATCACGGTTGAAATCCTGGAGCATGTGCGCGGCCACGACTGCTTCATCCTCCAGCCGACCTGCCAGCCGACCAACGACAGCCTGATGGAAGTCGTGATCCTGGCCGACGCCCTGAAGCGCGCCTCGGCCGGCCGCATCACCGCCGCCATCCCGTATTTCGGCTATGCCCGCCAGGACCGCCGCCCGCGCTCGGCGCGCGTGCCGATCACGGCCAAGGTCGTCGCCAACATGCTGCAGGCCGCGGGCGTCCAACGCCTGCTGACGGTGGACCTGCACGCGGACCAGATCCAGGGCTTCTTCGACATCCCGGTCGACAACGTCTACGCGGCGCCCATCCTGCTCGGCGACATCTGGAAGCAGAGCCATCCCGACCTGCTGATCGTCTCGCCGGACGTCGGCGGCGTGGTGCGCGCGCGCGCCATCGCCAAGCGCCTCGAATCCGACCTCGCCATCATCGACAAGCGCCGTCCGAAGGCCAACGTTTCCGAAGTGATGAACATCATCGGCGACGTGAACGGCCGCACCTGCGTCATCATGGACGACATCGTCGATACCGCCGGCACGCTGTGCAAGGCCGCGCAGGCCCTCAAGGACCACGGCGCCAAGCGCGTGCTCGCCTACTGCACGCACGCGGTGCTGTCCGGCTCGGCCATCACCCGCATCAGCGATTCGGCGCTCGACGAACTGGTCGTCACCGACACCATTCCGCTGCGCGACGACGCCAAGGCCTGCCCGCGCATCCGCGTCGTCTCGATCGCCGGCCTGCTGGCCGAGACGCTGCTGCGCATCAGCAACGAGGAATCGGTCTCGTCGCTGTTCATGGATTGAAGAATTCGCCGCGGGCGACCGCGGCATAACCCGGTCGTCTGGTCGCGGACGGCCTTTTATTGGAGCTTCAAATGCAAATCGAATTCAACGCGAAAAAGCGCGAAGCGCAAGGTACGGGTGCGAGCCGCCGCCTGCGCAACGCCAGCCGGATCCCCGGCATCCTCTACGGCGGCGAAGGCAAGCCCCAGCCCGTCGAGATGGACCACAACGAGCTGTTCCAGGCGCTGCGCAAGGAGGCGTTCTATTCCTCCGTGCTGACCATGAACCTCGAAGGCCAGAAGCAGATGTGCCTGCTGCGCGACGTGCAGCGCCATCCGTTCCGCCAGATCATCCTGCACCTCGACTTCCAGCGCATCGACGCGACCCACGCGATCCACCAGAAGGTGCCGCTGCACTTCACCAACGCCGACGTCGCCCCGGGCGTCAAGCTGGGCGGCGGCATGGTCCAGCACGTCATGACCGAACTCGACGTCAAGTGCCTGCCGAAGGACCTGCCGGCCTTCGTCGAAGTCGACCTCAAGGACCTCGCTGCCGGCCACTCCATGCACGTCTCCGAGCTGAAGCTGCCGGCCGGCGTCGAAGTGGTGCTGCACAAGGGCGAAGACCCGGTCGTCGCGACCATCGTCGTGCGCGGCGGCGCTGCCGCTGCGGCGGATGAGGCTGCCGATGCGGCAGCGGCGGAAGCGGCGGCTGCCGCGGCGCCCGCGCCCGAGAAGAAGGCCCCCGAGAAGAAGTCCGAGAAGACCGACAAGAGATAACTCTTGCAGGCTGCTCTGCGCCTCATCGTCGGCCTCGGCAACCCCGGGGCCGAATACACCGAAACCCGGCACAACGCCGGGTTTTGGTTTTGTGAGCGCCTGGCGCGCGAACTGGGCGCGAGCTTCGCCAATGAGACTCGCTATCACGGCTGGACCGCCAATGCACGGGGGGCCGGCGTCTGGCTGCTGATGCCGGCGACCTTCATGAACGACTCCGGCCGTTCGGTGCGGGCGCTGGCGCAGTTCTATCGCATCCTGCCGTCCGAGATTCTCGTGGTGCACGACGAGCTCGACATCCCGCCCGGCCAGTTGCGGCTGAAGTTCGGCGGCGGACTCGGCGGCCACAACGGGCTGAAGAGCATCAGCGCGCATCTCGGCACCAACGACTACTGGCGCCTGCGCATCGGCATCGGACACCCCGGCGACCGCAACGACGTGGTGAACTTCGTCCTGAAGCCGCCGCGCCGCGAGGAAGCGGACGAGATCGACAAGGCGATCGACCGCGCGCTGGAGTCGTGGCCCCAACTGGCGAAGGCGGATTTCAGCGCCGCGACGCAGAAGATCAATTCAAAGCCGGCAGTGCCGAAAGCCGAGAAGCCGGCCGAACCGAAAGAAGGAAAGTCATGAGTCTCCAATGCGGCATCGTCGGCCTGCCCAACGTCGGCAAGTCCACCCTGTTCAACGCGCTGACGAAGTCCGGCATCGCGGCCGAGAACTATCCGTTCTGCACCATCGAGCCGAACGTCGGCATCGTCGAAGTGCCCGACCCGCGCCTCGACGCGCTGTCGAAGATCGTCAAGCCGCAGCGCGTCCAGCACGCGATCGTCGAGTTCGTGGACATCGCCGGCCTGGTGGCGGGCGCCAGCAAGGGCGAGGGCCTGGGCAACCAGTTCCTCGCCAACATCCGCGAGACCGACGCCATCGTGCACGTCGTGCGCTGCTTCGCCGACGACAACGTCGTGCATGTCGCCGGCAAGGTCGACCCAATCTCCGACATCGAGGTCATCGACACCGAGCTGGCGCTGGCCGACCTGCAGGCCGTCGAGAAGGCGCTGGTGCGCTACGGCAAGCAGGCCAAGGCCGGCGGCGACAAGGAGGCGAAGATCATCGTCGCGGTGCTGGAGAAGTGCCTGGCGCAACTGAACCAGGCCAAGCCGGTGCGCGCCATAGACTTCTCCAAGGAGGAGCGCGCCACCCTCAAGCAGTTCTTCCTGATCACGGCCAAGCCCGTGCTCTATGTCGCCAACGTCAAGGACGACGGCTTCGAGAACAATCCGCACCTCGACGCGGTGCGCAAGCATGCGGCCGAGGAAAAGGCCGACGTGGTCGCCATCTGCGCCGCGATGGAAGCCGAGATCGCCGATCTCGCCGACGACGAGAAGCAGATGTTCTTGGCCGACATGGGCCTCGAGGAGCCGGGCCTCAACCGCCTGATCCGCGCCGCCTACCACCTGCTCGGGCTTCAGACCTACTTCACGGCGGGCGTCAAGGAAGTGCGCGCCTGGACCATCCACGTCGGCGACACCGCGCCGCAGGCGGCCGGCGTCATCCACACTGACTTCGAGCGCGGCTTCATCCGCGCCCAGACCATCGCCTACGAAGACTTCATCGCCTGCGGCGGCGAGCAGGGCGCCAAGGAAGCCGGCAAGATGCGCGCGGAAGGCAAGGAATACGTCGTCAAGGACGGCGACGTGATGAACTTCCTGTTCAACGTCTAAACCGGATATCGGATCCGGTGGATCTTACCGGGCGGACAAAGCCCCGCATGGACTAGTTCTTGCGGGTTTCTTATTCATTTCTGATCCGTTGCCGGGCATAAACGGGGTACGCTAGGGTATGGAGTCAAAACCGGGTGTCAATAAACCGGGTATGGCAAGAAATCCGGAGAACAGGCCATGCTGAGGAAACAGACGATGATCGAGCGATGCGGCGGGCGGAAACCATTCGGCGGCGCCTTGGATGGGAAGACGGTATAGCGAACCTGGAAGGTGGCAAACCCAAGGGAATGCACTGGCGCACTTTTGAGCGACTCAAATCCAGCATGATGTATTCGTCAATGCGTCATGGGCAGGCGTAGCCGAACGGCTGGAGCTGATCAATCGGCGGCTTACTGGTTTGGGCCAAACCGCTGGATGACCCGATCCACGATGGCTGAATCTGTTTCGCAGAATAGGGGAAGCATGTAGCGCTTGCTGTAGTCATTATCATGATCCCATCATTGCGTTACTATTGATGACGCCTGTAACGATATTTATTTTCAATAAAATAAAACGTTAATGTGCTAATAAATAAAAATGGGATCACAAATGAAATAATCTTTAAAAAATATTGTCCCACATTGTCATATGAAGGAATGGGGCTGATGAACTGGAAGTAAATATATCCAATCGGCTTGTGGAGTAAGTAGACTGAGTAACTCATAATTCCAATCTTTTCAAGTACGCTTAATAGATGTGGGCGGAATGGCAATGCCTCACTAAGTGACCGGGGGGGCATTGCTTGGTACGAAGCATTCGATTTTGCGATTAGAAGGCATATCGCAGGTAGAATAACTAGCGGGGCGATAGCTAAGGCAATATTGAGATCCCAACTGGCCAAGTATTGAACGAAAACAATGGTAAATATTCCAAAAAAAATAGCCTGGCCCAAAGAAATCTTATCAAATAGACTTTGATCGGTGCGGTATGTTGCAAGCAGCATACCGGTATAAAAGAAGCCAAAATTGTATAAGTGCCCCGTGTATATATAGGGGAATATTGTCGGGCCGCCTTTCCAAAGAACGCGCGCTAGAAGCAGGCCAATGAAGAGTAGCCAAAGATAGAATAAATAGATCTTCTGTTTTGCGCTTTTCAAGTAGAGCATGATGAATGGCATGAGAACGCAAAAGTGAATCTCAACCACAACGCTCCAAGTGGGGCTGTTAACAGACATTACTGGAGCGAGTTTTTCTGAGTACAACCCCCAGGGTAAAGCGAGTGCAACATAAATTTCTATTAACCAGTTCCAATTTAATCCCTTTGGCCAATATCCAAAAGGATTAAGTATATAAAACATAATTGCCCATAAGATTCCAGAAAACCAGAGTAGTGGGAGTAAGCGCCAGAATCGCCTAAAATAGAAATCTCTAATTCCGGTTTTGTTGAGTGCAAATCTACCGCTAGTAAAAGCCTTCGCAAGCAAAAAGCCGGATATGGCAAGAAATAGCCAAACCCACGGAAAGCCCAATGGCACTAACAGGGGGGCATACCAGGGACTGTGCTCATCGATTGCCGGAACAATAGCCCCGCCCAAGTGATTAAAAACAACCATTAAGCACGCGACGCCCCTAATTACTTGAAAATGGTCAGTATTCTTATTATGATCGCTAATCATCTGACGTCCGCTATTTTCCATTGAGAAAAGCCACATAATAATCGAGTCTAACCCATTTTGAGGGCGGACATTTCGTTCGAGATCGGTATGGATACCCACAAGCCGAAACCACCGATGTGTCGAATTAGGAATGGAGATTCGTCGCTCGGTACCTGGCGCTGATCGATGAGTGGGCGCCCGGCAACATCACAATCTGCGTAAATTGTTTAACGCGCTGCGCTGGTTGGTGTGCGCCGGCGCTCCGTGGCGTATGCTGCCCACCAATTCCTCGCTGTGGCCGTCGGTCTATCAGTAGCCCCAGCGACAGTGGTCAATTTCGGTTTAACGTCTGAGCGAGACCGCCAGCGCCGGCCGCAGGCCGGTGCCCGGCTCGATGCCCTGCAGGCTCTCGATCGCCGCGCCGACGTCGACCGCGCGGTCCGCAGCTTGCGGATGCGTCTTGTACAGCGCGGCGATCGCGTTGTCGCCCTGCTTGATTCCCGCCATCCGCTTCATGAACAGCAGGCAGGCGCCCGGATCGTAGCCGGCGCGCGCGGCCAGCAGGACGCCGTCGTTGTCGGCGTCGCGTTCGGAGCCGCGGTCGAGCGAGCGCGAGAAGATTTCCGAGCCCTGGCTGATCAGGAACTGCTTGGCCTGTGCCGACGCGCCGCCGCCCTGTTGCACGCTCGACGCCAAATTGGCGCCCGACTGGACCAGCAGATCCTTCTGCAGCAGCGCGATATGGTGCTTGCGCACGACGTGGCCGACCTCGTGGCCGAACACGCAGGCCAGTTCGGCTTCGTTGGCGACCAGTTTGAGCATGCCGGTGGTCACGAGCACGGCGCCGCCGGGGACGGCGAAGGCATTGATCTCGTTGGATTCCACGGCGGCGAAGCGCCAGGGCAGGGCGGGGCGGTCGGATTGAAGCGCGACCCACAGGCCGACGCCGTTCAGATAGCGCTGCAGCGCCTCGTCATGGACGATCTTGTACTTGCCGAGCATCTGCGCAGCGATTTCCTTGCCGGCCGCGATTTCGTCGGCCTCGCTCATCGAGCCCACCTGCTGGCTCTTGGCGACGCCCTTCACCGCGTCGAAGATGCTGTTGAGGTTGATGCTGGTCTGGCCAAAGGCCGCCAGCGAAAGCGCCGCCAGGGCGATCAGGAGACCGGGGCGCAGCAGGGAAGCGTTCTTCATTTGGCGTCTCCCGCGGCAGCGCTGCCCGGGACGTCGGCCTTGCCGAGCGTTGCCGGCCGGCTGACCAGCCCCTTCTTCCGTGCCAGGGCCTCGGCTTCGGCTTGGGTGGCGGCCCAGCCTTCCATCAGCACGTAGTCTTCGCTGGCGGGGGGCGCGGCGGCCGCGCCATCGGCCTGATCCATGCCGCGCACGCCGAGGATTGCGGTCGCGCCTTGCTGCTGCTGGGGCTGCTGCTGGCGCCCGCCGCCCAGTGCGTTGGTCACCGAGCGGAACAGGTCGCCGATGCCCTGCGCGTGCGCAGAGGCGGAAAACAAGATGATGACCAGACCTGCCCGGACGTGCCGCATGGTGAAGCCTCCCCGAAGTCCCCGGGGCAGTATAGAACCCGCCGGGTTGCGGCGGCAACCGCCTCAGGCGGCCTTGTCCTGCGCCTCGATTTCCTTGCGCACGGCTTCCATGTCCAGTCCGCGCACCTGCTCGACGATCTGGTCGAGCGCGGCGGCCGGCAGGGCGCCGGCTTCGGCGTAAAGGATCACTTCCTCGCGGAACACCATCAGGGTGGGGATCGAGCGGACGTTGAAGGCGGCCGCCAGTTCCTGCTGTTCCTCGGTGTTCACCTTGGCGAAGCAGATATCGGCGTGCTTTTCGGAGGCTGCCTCGAAGGTCGGCGCGAACGAGCGGCAGGGGGCGCACCAGCTGGCCCAGAAATCGATCAGGACGATGTCGTGCTCCGAGATCGTCTGCTTGAAGTTGTCCTTCGTCAGTTCAATTGTCGCCATGTCCCCTGATCCTCCATTCTGGTTGGGGGCGATGCTACCCGTTCGCTTCCAGCCATGGTATCAATCGCACCGATGAGCCAATTTAATCGATACCGGGGCCGTTTCGCGCCCTCGCCGACCGGTCCGCTGCATTTCGGCTCGCTCGTCGCGGCCCTCGGCAGCTGCCTGGAGGCCCGCAGCCGCGGCGGCGAATGGCTGCTGCGCATGGAAGACGTGGATGAGCCGCGCTGTTCCGCCGCCGCCGCCATCGGCCTGCTGCGCACGCTGGAGCGTCTGGGGTTCGAGTGGGACGGCGAGGTGATGGTTCAAAGCCGGCGCACCGGCCGCTACCGCGAGCTGCTGGAGTGGCTGAAGGACAAGGGACTCGCCTACCCGTGCGGCTGCACGCGCCGGGAGCTTGCGGATTCCGCGCTCGCGCCCGACGGCGCCGCGATCTACCCCGGCACCTGCAGGAACGGGCTGCCGCCGGGGAAGGCGGCCCGCGCCTGGCGCCTGCGGGTCGGCGATGCCTCCGCGGCCTTCGCGGACGCGCTCCAGGGAACCGTGAGCCAGGATCTCGGCCGCGACGTGGGCGACTTCGTCCTGCTGCGTGCCGATGGCTACTTCGCCTACCAGCTCGCCGTGGTGGCGGACGATGCCGACCAGGGGATCACCGACGTCGTGCGCGGCGCCGACCTGCTCGATTCGACGCCGCGGCAGATCCACCTGCAGCGTTGTCTCGGCTTTCCGACGCCCGCCTATGCGCATCTGCCGGTGGCGGTCAATGCAAGCGGCGAGAAGCTCTCGAAGCAGACGCTGGCCGCCGCCGTCGACGACCTGCCGGCGGCCCATGTCCTGGTGTCGGCGCTTCGCTTCCTCGGCCAGGAACCGCCCGACGGCATGGAGGACGCCGCGTCGATCTGGCGCTGGGCGGTGCCGAATTGGCGCCTGGGGAAAGTGCCGCGCGCGAGGACTCTCCCGGCGCCATGAGCCGCGCCGCTACTCGCGATAGTCGTTGCCGCCGTAGCGCGAGAAGCCGATCAGCATGCGCACCATGCCGTAGGCGAACCAGCTGAGCAGTCGGGCGGCGAGCGGCCGCTTCAACACGTCCTCCGCCTTCACTTCCGCCGCCCCGGCGGCCATCGCCTGGCCGAGGCTCTCGCGCAGCCGGGTCGCGAAATCGGGGTCGTACACCACGACGTTCGCCTCGCGCGCCAGCAGCAGGCTGAAGGGATCGATGTTGCTCGAGCCGACGGTGGCCCAGGCTTCGTCGGCCACCGCCACCTTGGCGTGGAGGAAGCTGCGCCGGTACTCGAAGATGCGCACGCCCGACTTGAGCAGCGCGCCGTAGAGCGCCTGCGTCGCGTAGTGGAGCAGGAAATACTCGACACGGCCCTGCAGCAGGATGGTGACGCTCACGCCGCGCTCGACCGCGTCGGCCAGCGCCCGGCGGAAGCGCCAGCCGGGCAGGAAGTACGCGCTGCCGATCACGAGTTCGCGCTTGGCGGCGCCGATGGCGTCGAGGTAGGCCTCCTCGATGTCGCGCCGATGGCCGAGGTTGTCGCGGATGACGAAGGCGGCGATGGTCTCGCCCTTGGGCGTGACGTCCGGCAGCAGTCCCCCGGGCTCGCTGTAGCGATGGCGCAGCTCGGCCCAGCGCACCAGTTGCCACAGATGCCGGGCCGCCTCGTGGATGTCGGCCAGCAGGGGGCCGGCGACGCGCACGGCGTAGTCGTAGCGCGGCGGCGTCTGCCCGGGGGTGTCCATGTCGTCGATGACGTTGATGCCGCCGACGAAGGCGAGGCGGGCGTCGACCACCACCAGCTTGCGGTGCAGCCGCCTGAGCCGGTTGCGCCGCAAGCGCAGCGCGGCGACCTCCGGACGGTAGACCAGCACCTCGACGCCGCTGTCGCGCAGCGTCCGGCCGAGATGCGTCGGGAAATCGCGCGCGCCGAAGCCGTCGACCAGCACCCGCACTTCGACGCCGCGGCGCGCCGCCGCCGCCAGTGCGGCGGCGATGCCGCGTCCCGTCTCGTCGTCGGCGAAGATGTAGCTCTCGAGGTGGATTTCCTTGCGCGCCGCGTTGATCGCCTCGACCAGCGCGGGGAAGTACTGGCGCCCGCATTCGAGCAGTTCGACCCGGTTGCCGGTGACGAACTTCTGCTTCACGCGGGCGAGAGGAAGGCGGAAAGGGCGGCGTGGTCGGAAATCTGCGACCACGGGGCGCCGAAGTGCACCTGGGCGGACTCGATGCCGAAGCCGCGCACGTAGATGCGGTCGAGGCGCAGCACCGGCAGCGCGCTGGGGAAGCTGCGCGGCGGCCGCCCGCCGGCGCCGGCGAAGACCTCGATCAGGCCCAGGCGCTCGGCCAGGTGGTTGTGGGCGCGGTTGCGCCAGTCGTTGAAGTCGCCGGCGATGATCAGCGGCGCATCGGGCGGCACGATGGCTTCGAGGCGCGTCGCCAGCGCGTCCATCTGGCGGCGGCGCGAGCGGCCGAACAGCGACAGGTGCACGCAGACGCAGTGGAGATGGCGCGGCAGGCCGGGCACTTCGATCGCGCAATGCAGGATGCCGCGCTTCTCGAAGCGCATGTGCGTGACGTCCTGATTGTGGAAGGCGAGGATCGGAAAGCGCGACAGGATGGCGTTGCCGTGATGGCCGTGGTCGTAGATCACGTTGCGCCCGTAGGCGGTGGCGTGCCAGACGTCCTCGGCGAGGAACTCGTGCTGCGGCGCATCCGGCCAATCGTCGTGCCGTTCGGCATGGAGCAGGTGCAGGCCCTGCACTTCCTG
>DASVZD010000365.1:0-3904 GCA_036391815.1 Rhodocyclaceae bacterium | reverse complement strand
GGGCGGTGGCGATGACCGACTCCATCCGGCGTTCGAGCCAGCTCGTCGCCAGGGCGGCAGGAGAAGGCGGTTGGCTGAGGGACGTCATGGCGAGTCAATGGACCATCAGGCGCGCACTGACCAGCGAGCCTTCGTGCCAGTAATTGGTGAGGCGCGACACGATGAAGAAAGCCTGCGCTTCCGAGACTTCCATTTCGACCACGGCGAGTGGAGCGGCGGCGTTGCCGTCCCGCACGAAGTCCACATGAACCACCGGACCGAAGCGGCGCATCCATTCGCGAATTCCGTCTGCGGTGCTGGCGGCGCCCAGGCCGGTGAGGAGGATCACTTTGGTCGTCATGGTCAATGTCCGACGGTGGCCGGATCGACGGCATGGGCCGGCTTCGGCGCCAATCCGATCGCGAAAGCCGAGACGAAGAAGATGACGGCGATCGCCATCATCATGTCGTTGGTCGAGAGCATCATGCTTTGGCCCACCACCATGGCGTCGAGCATTTCGCGTCCGAGCTGGCCCGCCAGCGCCGGGGCACCGGCGATCTGCGCGGCAAAGCTGCCGGTGGGATCGACGATGCTCGACAGCTGATCGTGGGCGGCGTAGCGGCCGTCCTGCCAGAAGGTCGTGACCAGGGAGGTCGCGAAGGCACCCGAGATCGTCCGGACGAAGTTCATCAGGCCGGCCGCGGAGGCCATCTCGTTCTCCTCCACCGAGCCCATCGCCAGGCCGGTGATCGGCACGTAGTACATCGGCATGCCGACGCCCATGAAGAAGAGCGGCAGGCAGATCGACCAGTAATCCATGTCTACGGTGGCCACCGCACGCCAGAGGGTGTCGCCGCCCAGCCAGGCGCAGCCGATGAAGATCAGCCAGCGCGGATCGACGCGATTCGACAGCTTGGCCGCGACGGGCGAGAACACCACTTGGAGCAGGCCGCCCCAGGCCACGACGATGCCGGCCCAGGTGGTCGTGTAACCCATGTTGTATTGCAGCCAGAGCGGCGTCAGCACGTTGAGGCCGAAGAAGCATCCGAAAGCCAGCGCCAGCACGAACATGCTGGCGGCGAAACCGCGGTGGCGGAAGACGCGCAGATCGACGATCGGATGTTCCTCGGTCAGTTCCCAGATGAGGAAGGCGAGGAAGCCGATGACGGCCGTTCCGCACAGGATGCGGATCTCGTCCGAGGCGAACCAGTCGAGGTCCTTGCCTTCGTCGAGCATGATCTGCAGGGCGGCGACCCAGATCACCAGGAGGAGGAAGCCGATCTTGTCGACGGGGTTCCGGACCAGCGGGTCCTCGTAGCGCTTGAGCAGGCCCCAGGCGGTTGCGGCGAACGCCAGCGCCATCGGCACGTTGATGAAGTACACCCACGGCCAGCTGTAGTTGTCGCAGATCCAGCCGCCCAGCACCGGCCCGACCACGGGCGCCAGCAGCGAGGTCATCGCCCACAGGCCCATGGCCGCCATCGCCTTCTCCTTGGGGAAGATCTTCAGCAGCAGGGTCTGGGACAGCGCCAGCAGCGGCCCGCCGGCCATGCCCTGGAAGACGCGCATCGCCAGCAGCATGCCGAACGTGGGAGAGACGCCGCACAGGAAGGAGAAGGCGCCGAATGCCAGGACGGACAGCGAGAACACCTTGACGGCGCCGAAGCGGGCCGACAGCCACCCGGTCAAGGGGACGGTGATGGCTTCGGCCACGGCGTAGGCCGTGATGATCCAGGTGCCCTGGCTGGAGCCGGCGCCGAGCGCCCCGGCCATGTTCGGCTGGGTGACGTTGGCGATCGTCATGTTGAGCACGGCGATGAAGTTGGCCATCGCCAGGACCAGGGCCCCCACCCAGAGCATCGCTCCATGGAGGGCAGGCGGGCCGTTGTGGGCGGTCGGTGCATTCGACATGGCGTCCTCCTCAGGACTTGCTGCGCAGATCGACCTTCGCCATCATCGACAGCCCGACGCGCAAAGGATGGGCTGCCAGTTCGGCCGGGTCGAGGCGGACGCGCACCGGCAGGCGCTGCACGACCTTGATCCAGTTGCCGGTAGCGTTCTGCGCCGGGATCAGCGAGAAGGCCGCGCCCGTGCCGCCGTTGAAGCCGTCGACGACGCCGTGGAAGACGACGTCGCTGCCGTAGAGGTCGCAGGTCAGTTCGACGGCCTGGCCGGCGCGCATGCCTTCAAGCTGGACTTCCTTGAAGTTGGCATTGACGTACATGTCCTGCGCCGGGACGACCGACAGCAGCGGCGCGGAGGGCTGCACTCGTTCCCCCAACTGCACCTGACGGCGGGCGACGATGCCGTCCACCGGCGAGCGGATCACCGTGCGGCCGAGATCGATCCTGGTCTTTTCCAGGCGCGCCTGGGCTTGCGCTTCGGTGGCGACGGCCGCATCGAGCGCAGCACGCGCCGTATTGGCGGCATTCCTGACGTGGGTCAGCTCGTCGCCCGACACCGATCCGGAGTCGATCAGCGCCTCGCGCCGCTTCAGGTCGACGCCGGCGCGTTCCAGGTCGGCTTTCGCTGCCGCGACCTGGGCCTGGGCGCGCGCGAGATCGGCTTCCGCCTGGCGCACTGCCAGCTTGGCGTCGACGTCGTCGATCACCACCAGGGTGTCGCCGCGCTTGACCGGCTGGCTGTCGACGACCTTCACGTCGGAAATGCGACCGTCGACTTCGGCGGTGACCAGTGCGACTTCCGCCGCGGTGTAGGCGTTGTCGGTGGATACGTAGCGCGAGCCGACCAGTTCCCAGTAGGCCCAGCCGCCGGCGCCAGCCGCGGCGATGGCCAGTGCAAGCAGCACGAACAGATGCTTGCGGCGCTTCTTGTTGCCCGTTTCGGGTTCGTCCATCGGGCTGGAGGAGGCGAGTGCGATGTTCATGTCGGTTCCTTTCAATTTGCGTCAGTGCCCGCTTGGGGCTGTTGCGATTCATAACCGCCACCGAGGGCCCGCACCATGGCGATGTTGAGTGTCAGGGCGCGGGATTCCATGTCTGCAAGGGCGCGTTGCGCCGTCAGCAGGTTGTCTTCGGCAGTCAGCACTTCGAGGTAGCTGGAGAGCTGGCCGCGATAGTGGTTGTTGGTGATCCGATAGGCGTCGGCGGCCGCGGCGGCGAATCTGCGCGTCGCGGCGAGTTCGCCGTCCAGGGCCTTGCGGCTCGCGGCGGCGTCGGCCACCTCGTGCAGGGCGTTGCTGAGGGTGCCGTTGTAGAGCGAAACCGACGCGTCGTACTCGGCATGGGCGCCGCGCAACTGGCCTTGCAGCGCCTCGGTGTTGAAGATCGGCAGCGAGATCGCCGGGCCGACGCCGCCTATCGAGGAACCGGCGCTGGCCAGGTTGCCCACGCCCAGCGCCAGCGTTCCGACGTAGGCCAGCAGGTTCACGCTCGGGTAGAAGCCGGCCTTGCTCTGATGGATGCGTTGCGCCGCCGCTTCGGTGCGCAGGCGCGCGGCGACGATGTCGGGGCGCCGTCCCAGCAGGTCGAGCGCCAGATGCGTCGGCAGGCCGTAGGCGTCGGCGGCAACCGCATTGGGGCGCTTGATGGCGAGGCCGCGGTCGGGGCCGGCGCCGAGCAGCGCTGCAATGGCGTTGCGCTGTAGCGTAAGGCGCTCATCGACCAGCAGCAGGTCGGCTTCCCCGGCCGCTTCGCGCGCTTCCGCCTGGCGCACGCTGCTCAGGGTTTCGAGGCCGGCATCGAGCCGGCGGCGGAACAGGTCGGCCGTCTTCGAGCGCACGGCGAGTGCGCGCGCCGAGGTGTCGCGCACCGCGTACAGGTGCTGCAGTTCAGCGTAGGCGGCGGCGATCGATGTCGTCAGCATCAGCCGCGCCTGCGCCGCTTCGGCCCGGGTCGCCTCCTGCTCGGAGATCGCGGCGGCCAGCGCCGCGTGGTTCTTGCCCCAGAAGTCGAGTTCCCACGAG
>DASVZD010000364.1:0-2764 GCA_036391815.1 Rhodocyclaceae bacterium | reverse complement strand
CCCGGGACGCGGCGCCAACTTCGTCGACCCGAAGTACGGTCCGGTGTGGGCGACCACGCACCTCGGCGACGACACCATCTCGGTGATCGGCACCGACCCGGCCAAGCATAAGGACTACGCCTGGAAGGTGGTGCGCACGCTCAAGCAGCAGGGCGGCGGCTCGCTGTTCATCAAGACCAACCCGAAGTCGCACAACCTGTGGGTGGACGCGCCGCTCAACCCCGACGCCAAGATCAGCCAGTCGGTCGCCGTGTTCGACATCAAGAACCTCGACAAGGGCTTCGAGGTGCTGCCGATCGCGGAATGGTCGGGCCTGGGCGAAGGCGCCAAGCGCGTCGTCGAGCCGGAGTACAACCAGGCGGGCGACGAGGTTTGGTTCTCGGTGTGGAGCGCCAAGGACAAGCAGTCGGCCATCGTGGTCGTGGATGACAAGACGCGCAAGCTGAAGGCCGTCATCAAGGATCCGCGCCTGATCACGCCGACCGGCAAGTTCAACGTCAACAACACGCAGCACGACATTTACTAGCGATGGGCCGCAGGGGTGCCCGTGGCACCCCTGCTCTTTCGGGGAGATGAACATGAAACTGCATACCGGAATACTGCTCGCGGGCGCCGCGCTGTGCCTCGCGCCGGCGGCGCACGCCAACGAGGCGATCGCCCAGAAGGCGGGCTGCCTCGCCTGCCACGCCAAGGACAAGAAGATCGTCGGTCCCGCCTACAAGGACGTGGCCGCCAAGTACAAGGGGCAGAACGTCGAGGCCAAGCTGGTCGAAAAGGTGCGCAAGGGCGGCGTCGGGGTCTGGGGTCAGATTCCCATGCCGCCCAACCCGCCGGACAAGATCAACGACGCCGACCTCAAGACGGTGGTCGAGTGGGTGCTGAAAGGCTAGCCTCCGCCCGATGGTCGCCACGCAAACGGGAGCGGAACGCTCCCGTTTTGCTTTCGAGAACCCCCGCGCACGTCGCAGTTTTTATTCCCCGCCATAGCGCCTAGACTCGGCGCGCCACACCCGCAACAAGGACAGGTTCCATGCAAGCCGCATTCGCGCCGGCCATCGCCCTGATGAGCCGCCTGAAGTACCCCGGGAAGTTCGCCGTCACGGGGGTGCTCGCCTTCATCTCCATCGCCGTGCTGCTCGCCTCGCTGGGCAACAGCCTGTTCACCCGGATCGCGGCGACGCGCCACGAGCTGGCGGCGACCAGCCTCATCCGTCCGCTGCAGCAGCAGATCCAGCTGACCCAGCAGCACCGCGGGCTCGCGGCCGGCGTGCTCAGCGGCAACGCCGCCATGAAGCCGAAGCTCGACGCCAAGCAGGCCGAGGTGACGCAGGCCGTCGCGGCCGTCGGCGCCGCCGCCTCGCGCAACGCGGCGCTGCTCGGCGGCGACGCCGAATGGCAGGCCATCGCGTCCGACTGGGACACGCTGCGCGCCGGCCTGGCCCGCATGACGCCGCCGCAGTCGTTCGCCGCCCACACGCGGCTGATCGAGCGCGCGCTGCGCTACCAGTCGTCGATCGCCGACGCCGGCTCGCTCAACGGCGATCCCGACGTCGAGACCTTCTACCTGATCGACACGCTGGTCACGCGCCTGCCCGAGATGCTCGAGCGCATGGGCCAGATGCGCGCGCAGGGCACCGCCGCCCTCACCCGGCACGAGCTGACCGACGCCAACCGCGTCGAACTGGCGGTGCAGGTCGCCATCCTCAAGCGCACCCTCGGCACGTTGCGCGTCAATCTCGACAAGGTCGGCCGGCAGAACCCGGCGCTGGCGCAGGAGGTGGGCAAGCTGTCCGCAGACCTGGCGGCCGCCGCCGGCCAGGTGATCGGCATGATCGACGACGATATCCTCACCGCGCGCTTCACCATCGCGCCGCAGACCTACTTCGACGGCGTGACGCAGGCGATCGACGTCGGCTACCGCGAGATGTACGACAAGCTGCTGCCGACGCTCGACGGCGAGTTGCAGGCCCGCATCCGCCAGCTCGAGACGCAGCTGGCGCTCCAGACCGGGCTGGCGGCCGCCCTGCTGCTGCTGTCCGCCTATGTTTCGGTCGGTGCCTACCTCGCCATCATGGCCGCCGTCGGCGGCCTGTCCGCCGGCGCCGAGGCGATCTCCCGGGGCGACCTGTCGGTGCGCGTGCCCCTGCTCGGGCGCGACGAGCTGACCGCGGTGAGCGGCAGCTTCAACGCCATGGCCACGAGCTTCGCCAACCTGCTGCGCCAGTCGCACCATACCTCGGACGAGCTGTCCCAGGCCGCCGCCGGCCTCAACGGCTCGGCGCACGACGTCGCCTCCAGCTCGCGCGAGCAAAGCGATGCGGCCTCCAGCATGGCGGCCGCCGTCGAGCAGATGACGGTCAGCATCGACCAGATCGCCGAGCACGCGCGCAACGCCCAGGAAACGTCGACCTCGGCCGGCACGCTCTCCCAGGAAGGCGGCCAGGTCGTCGCCGAGACGGTGCGCGAGATCGAGCAGATCGCGGTCGCCGTCAACGACTCGGCGCGCCTGATCGAGGAACTCGGCCGCCACTCGAACGAAATCTCCGCCATCGTGAACGTCATCAAGGAGATCGCCGACCAGACCAACCTGCTGGCGCTCAACGCCGCCATCGAAGCCGCGCGCGCAGGCGACCTGGGGCGCGGCTTCGCGGTGGTGGCCGACGAAGTGCGCAAGCTGGCCGAACGGACGACGGTGGCAACGAAGGATATCAGCACGATGATCGGCTCAATCCAGGATTCCGTCGCGGGGGCGATTGAGTCGGTG
>DASVZD010000363.1:0-7594 GCA_036391815.1 Rhodocyclaceae bacterium | reverse complement strand
CTGGACCTACCTGCTGCCGCCGCGCGTCGGCGCGGAAGGCGCGCGGCAGATCATGCAGAACCGCTTGCCGATGTCGGCCGCCGAGTCTGTCGCCTGCGGCTTCTACGACGCTTGTCTGGCGTCGGACGGCGCGGCGTTCCGCGTCGACGTGGCGCGCCGCGCGGCGGAACTCGCCGCATCCGCCGGCTTCGCCGCACGCCTCGAAGCCAAGAAGCAGGCGCGCGCCCGCGACGAGGCCGCCAAGCCGCTCGCCGCCTGGCGCGCCGAGGAGCTGGCGCAGATGAAGCGCAACTTCTATGGCTTCGATCCGAGCTACCATGTGGCGCGCTGGCACTTCGTCAGGAAGTCGCTGCCGTCGTGGACGCCGCGGCACCTGGCGATCCACCGGGAATTGAAGGCGGCATGAGCGCCGCGCTGCCCAGCGTCCTGGTCGTCGACGACGAGGTGCGCTCGCAGGAGGCGCTGCGGCGCACGCTGGACGAGGAGTTCACGGTGTTCACGGCGGGCAACGCCGAGGAGGCGCTGCAGGTGATGGGCGCCGAGTTCATCCAGGTCATCCTCTGCGACCAGCGCATGCCGGGCACCTCCGGCGTCGAGTTCCTGCGGCAGGTGCGCGGCCAGTGGCCGGACACGGTGCGCATCATCCTCTCCGGCTATACCGAGACCGAGGACATCATCGCCGGCATCAACGAGGCCGGCATCTGGCAGTACCTGCTCAAGCCGTGGCATCCCGAGCAGCTGCTGCTGACGCTGAAGGGCGCCGCCAACCTGTGGCGCCTGCAGCAGGACAACCAGCGGCTGTCGCTGGAGTTGCGCGAGAGCCCGGTGCAGATGCAGGCACGCGTGGCCGCCAAGCGCTCAGAGGCCAAGGCGCGCTCCGGCTTCGACCGCATGACGCGCGCCGCCGACAGCCCGCTCAACGCCGTCTGCCAGCAGGCGCAGAAGGTGGCGCCGCACGAGCTGCCGATCCTGATCACCGGCGAATCGGGCACCGGCAAGGAACTGCTGGCGCGTGCCATCCACTACGCCAGCGGCCGCGCCGAGCGGGCCTTCGTGGTGGAGAACTGCGGCGCGCTGCCCGACCAGCTGCTCGAAGCGGAGCTGTTCGGCCACAAGCGCGGCGCCTTCACGGGCGCCTACGAGGATCGCATCGGCCTGTTCCAGCAGGCCGACGGCGGCACCATCTTCCTCGACGAGATCGGCGAGACCTCGCCGGCCTTCCAGGTGAAGCTGCTGCGCGCGCTGCAGGAAGGCGAGATCCGTCCCGTTGGCAGCCCGCGCTCGGTGTCCGTCAACGTGCGCGTCATCGCCGCCACCAACCGCAACCTCGAAGAAGACATGCGCGCCGGGCGCTTCCGCGAGGACCTCTACTACCGGCTCGCCGGCATGACGCTGCACATGCCGGCGCTGCGCGAGCGTCCGATGGACGTCGCGCCGATCGCCCAGGGCCTGCTCGATCGCGCGCAGAACGGCCGGCGCGTGCGCGGCTTCACGCCCGAGGCGATCGCCTGCATCGGCGCCTACCGCTGGCCGGGGAACGTGCGCGAACTGCAGAACGAGATCCAGCGCATGCTGGCGCTGTCGGACGGCGATTGGCTGGGCGCCGAGCTGCTCAGCCCGCGGGTGCTGCGCGCCGCGGCGGAGGAAGCGCAGGAACGCGAGCTCTCCCTGCTGGCCGGCCTCGACGGCAGCCTCAAGGAGCGCATCGAGCAGCTCGAGGCCAGGCTCATCAAGGAAGTGCTGGTGCGCCATCGCTGGAACAAGACGCGCGCCGCCGCCGAGCTCGGCTTGTCACGCGTGGGCTTGAGACAGAAGCTCGCGCGCTACGGAATGGACAAGTGATGAGGGTGTTGTGGCTCCAATCCGGCGGCTGCGGCGGCTGCACGCTGTCGTGGCTGGGCAGCGAGATCGCGCCGCTGTTCGCGCTGCTGGAGGACGAGGGCATCGAGATGCTCTGGCATCCGAGCCTCTCGGAAGCCAGCGCCGAGGAGGCCTTCGCCGTCATCGCCGAATGCTCGGGCGGCACGCGGCCGTTCGACGTGCTGTGCGTCGAGGGCGCGCTGCTGCGCGGGCCGCAGGGCAGCGGCCGCTTCCACCTGATGGCGGGCAGCGGGGCGCCGATGACCGAATGGATCAGGCTGCTGGCCGACCGCGCGCAGCACGTGGTCGCCATCGGCAGCTGCGCCGCCTATGGCGGCATCACTTCGGGCGGCGCCAACCCGACCGACGCCTGCGGGCTGCAGTACGAGGGCAACGTCGCGGGCGGACTGCTCGGGCCGGACTTCCACGCGGCCGGCGGCCTGCCGGTGATCGCCGTGGCCGGCTGTCCGCCGCATCCCGACTGGATCAGCGAGACCCTGATCCAGCTGGCGCGCGGTACGCTCACGCGCGACGCGCTCGACGAGTTCGGCCGGCCGCGCTTCTTCGCCGACCAGCTCGTCCACCACGGCTGTCCGCGCAACGAGTACTACGAGTTCAAGGCCAGCGCCGCCAAGCTCTCCGACCAGGGCTGCCTGATGGAGAACCTCGGCTGCAAGGGCACCCAGGCGCATGCCGACTGCAACCTGCGGCCGTGGAACGGCGGCGGCTCCTGCCTGCGCGGCGGCTACCCGTGCATCCGCTGCACCGAGCCCGGCTTCGAGGAGCCCGGCCATCCCTTCGCCCAGACGCCCAAGATCGCCGGCATCCCGATCGGCCTGCCGGCCGACATGCCGAAGGCCTGGTTCGTCGCGCTGGCCGCCTTGTCCAAGTCCGCCACGCCGGCGCGCGTGCGCGAGAACGCCCGTGCCGACCACACGCTGAAGGCGCCGGGTACGCGGCTGATCAAGCGATGAGTCGCCGCATCGTCGGGCCCTTCAATCGGGTGGAAGGCGACCTCGAAATCGCGCTCGAGATCGGCGACGGGCGCGTCCAGTCCGCCCAGGTGAACTCGCCGCTCTACCGCGGCTTCGAGCAGATACTGCTCGGCAAGGCGCCGCTCGACGCGCTGGTCTTCGTGCCGCGCATCTGCGGCATCTGTTCCGTGGCGCAGTCGGCCGCCTCGGCTCAGGCGCTGGCCCAGGCCGCGGGCATCGAACCGCCGCCGAACGGCCGCATCGCGGCGAACCTGATGCTGGCGACCGAGAACCTTGCCGACCATCTCACGCACTTCTATCTGTACTTCATGCCCGACTTTGCGCGCGCCGAGTACGCGCAGCAGCCGTGGTTCGCCGGCGCCGAGGCGCGCTTCAAGGCGATGCGCGGCGCGGCGGCCGCCGAGATGCTGCCGGCGCGCGCAGGCTTCATGCGCGTGATGGGGCTGATCGCCGGCAAGTGGCCGCACACGCTGGCGCTGCAGCCGGGCGGCTCGTCGCGGCCGCTGCAGGCCTCGGAGAAGATCCGCCTGCGCCTGATCCTGCGCGAGTTCCGCGGCTTCCTCGAGCAGGCGCTGTTCGGCGACGCGCTGGAGAACGTCGCGGCGCTGGCGAGCGTCGACCAGCTCGCCGCCTGGGGCGCCGCGCACGCTGCAAGCGACCTCGGCCGCTTCCTCGCCATCGCCCGGGAGCTGTCCTTGCAACAGCTCGGCCGGGCCGGCGACCTCTTCATGAGCTACGGCAGCTTCCCGCAGGAGGCGGGCCGCCTGTTTGCCGCCGGCATCTGGGACGGCGCTCCGGCGCCGCTCGACCTCGGTGCGATCCGCGAGGACGTGCGCCACGCCTGGTACGCGGAAGCCGATGCGCCGCAGGCGCCGGCGGCCGGGGCCACGCTGCCGCTGGCCGAGAAGGCGGGCGCCTATTCGTGGTGCAAGGCGCCGCGCTACGCCGGCCGGGTGGCCGAGGTCGGCGCGTTGGCGCGCCAACTGGTGGCGGGACACCCGCTCGCCCGCGCGCTCGCCGTCGAAGGCGGCGGCAACGTGCTGAGCCGGGTCGTCATGCGCGTCGTCGAGATCGCCCGCGTGCTGCCGGAAATGGAGCGCTGGGTCGAGCAGCTGGCGCCCGGCGAGCCGTACTGTGTTGCCGCCGACCTGCCGGACGACGCCGACGGCGTCGGCCTGGTCGAAGCGGCGCGCGGTTCGCTCGGCCACTGGCTGTCGGTGCGCCGCGGCCGCATCCACAACTACCAGATCATCGCCCCGACCACCTGGAACTTCTCGCCGCGCGACGCGCAGCAGATGCCCGGCGCGCTCGAGCAGGCCCTCGTCGGCGTCCCGGCCGGCGAGGGCGGCGCGACGCCCGCGGCAGTCCAGCACGTGGTGCGCAGCTTCGATCCTTGCATGGTCTGCACCGTGCACTGATTGCAACCAATTGTTTAATAATGAGTTATTAATCATTGCGTCAAACTTGCGGAAAATGGTCTTGCCCAATCGAATCAAAAAGCGGACGTTGGCATAGCAAGGCTTTCAGGTCGAACGGACGCTCACAAGACCGCGAGTGAGTATGTCGAAGATTCCGTCAAGAAATCTCTGTGGCGCTGGACGCTCGCTCCAATGGTCGATCGCCCATAGCCCGACCGCCGAGAAGAACAGATCGGCAATCGTGCTGGCCGGCACCGGGCGGAAATCCCGGCTGGCGATACCCGCTTCGACGATGTGAACCATGGTCCTCTTTGCGTCGCGCATGATTGCATCGTTGAACCGGCTAACGACGTCAGGAAAGTTGCCGGATTCTGCAATCAGGAGCTTGAGTAGATCGCCGACATCGGCATCGTCCAGTACGAGCCGCCAAGCACCGAAATAGCTGCTTAGCAATTCAGTCGGCGGCCGACCTGTTTCCGCAGCCAGCTTGTTCAGCACTTCGACCGTCTTACCCAACGCTGTCAGTCCCGATTCGACAACGGCGCGGAACAAGGTCTCCTTGCTATCGAAGTAGAGGTAGACGGTTCCCTTCGATACGCCGGCCTTCGCGGCAACATCTTCGAGTCGCGTAGCCGCGAACCCCTTTTCCGCGAACAGGACGCGCGCGGCGGAAACCAAATCCGCAGGGCGCGTTTCCTTGCAACGGCGAGAGTGTCGTTCGGTTCGGATCATGGACTAGTCGCTACGACAGGCAGGACACGAATCGCTCCCGGACAGGATGGCGGATGGCGCCGCATCGGCGTCGCCCCCATGCCCGTGTCGGGATTTCTCGAACCTGTCGATCTCCGGCTGAATCACCGTTCGCGTCACCCGCTCCCGTTGCGCGTTCGACCTGAAGCGCCTCGGCTTCAGTACTTCCATCAGGGTCAGCGCTCGTCTGTTCATCTGCTTGTCTGGACTTGCGCTCATACGGGCGGAACCCGATGTGCTTCGCCGGAGTCGCTGCCGCCGCCGCTGTCTTCCTTGGTGATTTCCTTCGCCAGTTTGCGCGCAAGGCCGAGGAAAGCCAGCCGCTGCGAGGCCACCGCTGCCGCGTATGAATCGGCGCTCGAACCGATCGATTGCCAGACGCGGGTTCGGCCGAAGAACACCTGTCCGTCTCGCTGTTCCACCCGCCACAACGCGTCGAGCTCTACGCCCCGGTCCAGCATGACTTCCAGGCGCTGGATGTCCAGGGTCAGCTTGAAGTCCACATCGAAGTTCCGTGCATCGATCGGCTGCGTAACGACGCGGCCGGAATTGAGCGCAACGCCCAGATCACGCGCCAACAGCCGCGGTATCTGGCGCCGCAGGGGTTCGCCCCAACGGTCCTGATCGCTGATCTGCAGGCGGTGGCCCGACGTTCGAACCACGAGCGCGTCTCGATCGACGAGTTCCGGCAGATTGACCTGCACGATCGCGACGCGGGGGCCGTCCGCCGATCCGAGCGCCGGAGACTCGCCGTCTTCGAGGGAGAAGTAGCGGATGGGTGCGGATCCCGAGCAGCCGACGAGGCCGGCGACCAGCAGCGCGCAGAGGAGTTGACCGAGGCGTTTCATTGGCTTGCCTTCCTTCCTGTAAGCAGGGATTCCGGTTGACGATCGAGAAGATCGGCGACGTTGCGCACGGCGGCCGCCGCGCGTCCGACCTCGCGCAGGGTGTCGCGCAGTTCGATTTGCGTCGGGGATTCGCTCGCCAGCGTGCCGCCGGCTTCGTTCAATGTCTTGCGCGCGTCGCGCAGCGTCGCGGTCAGCTCCGGCACCAGTTGGCCGTCGACGCCGGCAATCAAGTGGTCGGCACGCTCGACCGTCTTCTGCAGCGTGTCCATCAGATGCTGCAGTTGCTGCTGCAGGGAGTCGATGGAGCCCGCCTGGGTCGGCAGTTCGGGAACGGTCCTGTCCCACTTCACCTTACCGGGCTTGGCATTCTGGAAGAAATCCAGCGCCACGTAGGACTGCCCGGTGAGGAGATTGCCGACGCGCACCTGGGCGCGAAGTCCGCTGGCCACCAGGCCGTCGATGATCTTGCGCATGGCGGCGGCGGATTCGGGGTGCGCGGGCCCTTTGCGGCGCAGGCGCGCCAGCCGTTCGGGATACAGATTGATCTCGACGGCAATGGCGGCTTCCGAGGCGCCCGGCGAGAGATCAAGATCGATGCGCGACACCTCGCCCGCAGACAGGCCACGGAAGTCCACCGGCGCGCCGACCGTCAGCCCGCGCACCGATTCCTTGAAGACCAGCACGTACTTCTGCACCACACTGTCCGGCACACGCAGCGCCGCGGCATGGTCGGAAAACAGGGTGAACCTCGCTTCGGCCGGCGCTTCCTCGGCCACAATTTCGCCGTCGACGTCGGGGCCGGAGAAGGCGATGCCGCCCATGGCGAGGCTCGCCAGCGACTGCATTTCCATCTTCATGCCGTTCGCGTCGAGCGATACGTCGATGCCGCCTGCATGCCAGAACCGCGCGCTGCTCGTGACGAAACGATCGAACGGCGCGTCGACGAAAATGCGGATATTCACGCTCCTGCCGTCCCCCTGCATCGAGTAGCCGACCACGCGCCCGACCGGAACGCGGCGGAAATACACGGGAGCGCCGACGTCGATCGAACCGAGATCGTCGGCCGCCAGCGTGAACTGACGTCCCGGCATGTCGTTCACCACCAGCGGCGGCGCATCGAGCCCGGTGAAGTCGTCGCGTGCGGCCGACGCCCTGCCCGGATCGACGGCGATATAGGGGCCGGACAGCAGCGTGCCGAGTCCGGAGATGCCGCCGGAACCGACGCGCGGCCGCACCACCCAGAAACGGCTGTCCCCGACCAGCAGCGGCTCGGCCTGCTTGTCCATGGCCGCCGTGACCTTGACGGAGTGCCGGTCGTCGCTGAGGGCAATGGCGGTGACGGTGCCGATCGCCACGTCCTTGTAGCGGATCTTCGTCTTGTTCGCCTCCAGGCCCTCGGCGGAGGCGAAGCGCACGGTGATTTCCGGCCCGCGCGCGAGCACGGCATGGATCGCCAGCCCCAGCGCAACGAGGACCGCGACGGCGGGAACGAGCCATATCCAGGAAACGGGGGATCGGAAGCGGGTGACCGCGAGCGGCCGCGGCGGAACCCGCGGGTCTTCGGAATGGGTGGTCATGATTCGGGTTCTCCGGATGGACTTTCGAGCCCGTCCCAGATCAGGCGGGGTTCGAAGGACAGGGTCGCCAGCATTGAAAGGACGACGACGGCGGCAAATGCCAGCACGCCGCTGCCCGGCCTGATGGCGGCAAGGGACTGCACCTG
>DASVZD010000362.1:0-10393 GCA_036391815.1 Rhodocyclaceae bacterium | reverse complement strand
GGCGATGTCGTCGATGATGCCGATCTTGCCGGCGATCTGCTGCATGGCGTCGACGGTTTCCTTGACGGCGGCGCCGCCCTCGGTGGCTTCCTGGGAGGACTTGGTGGCCATGGTGTCGGTGACCTTGGCGTTCTCGGTGTTATGGGTGATCGAGGCGGTCATCTGCTCGATCGAGGCGGTGGTCTCCTCCACCGACGCCGCCTGCTCGGAGGATGCCTGCGACAGCGACTGCGCCGTCGCCGACACCTGCTGGGCGGCGGAGGACAGGTTGTCCGACGCGCCGCGCACTTCGCCGATGATGTGGGCCAGCTTGCCGACCATCTCCTGCATCGCGGCCTTCAGCTTGCCGGTCTCGTCCTTGGAGTCGACCTCGATCTTCACGGTGAGGTCGCCCTGGGCCAGCGCGTTGGCGACGTCGACGGTCTCGTCGATCGGCCGGGTGATGCTGCGCGTGACCCACCAGGCGAAGAACGTGGACAGGACGATGGCCGCGGCCGCGAGGGAGATGACCAGCGTCTGGGTGGTCGCGGCGACATCGGCGGCTGCCTCGCCGGACTTCTTCATTAGTTCGGACTGGAAGTCGATCAACTCGTTGGCGGCGGCGATGTAGGCGCCTTGGGTCCCGCGCATGCGGACGGCCAGCAGGTCCACCGCTTCATCGCGCTTGCCCGCCTTCTGCAACTCGATGAACTTGTCCTGGTCCGCGACATAGACCTTGCGGGCCTCGAGCATCTTGCCCAGCCGACGCTTGCCTTCCTCGGTGGTGATGCTCTTCTCGAGCTTGCCGATGTTTTCGAGGATGTTCTTGCGCGCCTCGTCGACGCGCGCGATTTCCTTGGCGACGTCTTCAGGATTCTTCACCAGCAGCGAGTTGCGCAGCGCACGCGCGATCACGTTGATGTTGTCGATCACGCCGTTGGCCCACATGGTCTTGGGAAACTTGTCGTTCACCATGTCCGTCACTTCGCCGCTGATCTGGCCGACGCGGACGACGGCCAGCGTGGCGACGACGATGAACAGGACCAGGACGAAGCCGAAGCCCAGGCCCAGGCGGACGCCGATCGGAAGATTCTTCATTTGCCAAATGCTCCTTGTTGGGAATCAGTTTTCTGGGATTGCTCGTTTGTCTAGTTATGCTGTATCGCGGCGAGCGTCCGCTCCTCGGCGCCCGCGGCGAGGTGGGTCAGGGCCTGCACGTCGAGGATCAAGGCTACGTCGCCGCTGCCGAGGATGGTCGAGCCCGAGATGCCGCGCAGGTGCCGGAACAGGGCGCCGAGCGGCTTGATGACGGTCTGGAATTCGCCGTGCAGCACGTCGACGACGATGCCCGCCTTCTGGTTGCCCGACTTGACCACCACCACGTTCTCGCGCTTCGGCTTGTCGCCCGGTTCCTCGAACAGCTCGCGCAGCCGCACGAAGGGCAGCACCTCGCCGCGCAGGTTGATGTAGTTGCGGTCGACGGCGGCCTCGTGGAGCTCCAGGCATTCGACCACCATCTCCAGCGGAATCACGTAGGCGGATTTCTCGACGCCGACCAGGAAGCCGTCGATGATCGCCAGCGTCAGCGGCAGGCGGATGGTGAAGCGGGAGCCCTTGCCTTCCTCGGAATGCACCTCGACGCTGCCGCGCAGCGCGCGGATGTTGCTGCGCACGACGTCCATGCCGACGCCGCGGCCCGAGAGGTTGGTGACCTTGTCGGCCGTCGAGAAGCCCGGCTCGAAGATCAGGTTGGCGATCTCCTGTTCGGTCAGCTGCTGGGCGGCGGTGATGAGTCCCTTGGCGATCGCCTTCTGGCGGATCTTCTCCTTCGGCAGCCCGCCGCCGTCGTCGGAGACCTCGATGACGATGCTGCCCGAATCGTGGAAGGCATAGAGCCCGACCTGGCCGGCGGCCGGCTTGCCGCGCGCCACCCGCACGTCGGCGGCCTCGATGCCATGATCCATGGCGTTGCGCACCAGGTGCATCAGCGGATCGCCGATCTTCTCGACGACGGTCTTGTCGAGCTCGGTCTCGGCGCCGCGTATGGTCAGCTCGATCTCCTTGCCGAGCTCCTTCGACGTGTCGCGCACCACGCGGTGGAAGCGGTTGAAGGTTTCGCCGATCTGCACCATGCGCAGCTGCAGGGCGGAGTCGCGGATGTTCTCGACCAGCCTCGACAGCACCGAGGTGGCCTCGACCAGCGTCGCCTGCTTGCTCTTCTGCGCCAGCAGGTTGGCCGAGGCGCCGGCGATCACCAGCTCGCCGACCAGGTCGATCAGGTGGTCGAGCTTGTCGGCCTGGACGCGGATCAGGCGCGCCTCGGCGGCCTTCTTCTCGCCGACCTGCCTCTGCTTGACGGCGGCGGCTTCGACGATCTCGGGCTGCACCATGCGCTCTTCGACCAGGATGGCGCCGATGTTGGGCGCCGGCTGCTCGGCCGCTGCCGCCTGCTGGGCGGCCGACTGCTGCTTCAGCAGGCCCTGGTCCAGTTCCTCGCGCGTCAGCGCGCCGCTCTTGACCAGGATCTCGCCCAGCCGCATGACTTCCTCGGGCAGCGATTCGATCAGCGCCATGTAGTCGCCGACCTTGCTGTTCGGCGGCAGGATGTGGAGCTCGCACTGGTCGCGGCAGAAGTCGAACACCGCCTCGATCTTGTCCTTGGTGGCGTGGCTGCGGAAGTTGATCTCGAAGCCGAGGTAGCAGGATTCCGGGTCCATCTCCTCGGCTTCGGGCATGGCATCGGAGAGCGTGGTCATGTGCGCGATCTCGCCGAGGCTGAGCAGATAGCGCAGGAAGGCCAGCGGATCCATGCCGTTCTTCAGCACGTCGCGGCCGAAGCGGATCGAGATGTGCCAGCAATCCTGTCCGGCCGCGTTGCCGCCTCCCTGGCGCTCGACCTCGCCCTCCTGCTGGTCCGGCAGGCCGCCCTTTTCGCCGGCTGCCTCGCTGGTGAAGGCGCGCAGCGTCTCGGCGATGGCGGCGCCTTCCGCCTGCAGGCCCGGATCCGGCTCGGCGTGCCCTTCCTCGACCTTGGCCAGCAGGGCTTCGATGTGGTCGCAGCCCTTCAGCAGGGCCGAGATCATTTCGCCGGTCGCCTCGATCTCCCCGTTGCGCAGCCGGTCGAGCACGTTCTCCAGCACGTGGGTGAACTTCTCGATCTGGCCGATCTCCACCACCCCGGAGGCGCCCTTGATGGTGTGCGCGGCGCGGAACACTGCGTTGATGGTCTCGGGGTCGCGGTCGCCCTGTTCGATCTGCATCAGGCCGTTTTCCATGGCCTCCAGCTGTTCGCGGGCTTCGATGGCGAATACGCCGAAGATTTCATCCATGATGGGCTCCGGTTATTGCCGCTCGGCGGCCGGGATGACGACGGGGTCGCCGAAGTAGCCGAGCATGTTGTAGAACTCGATGACTTCGAGCACCGCCGGGCTGTGCGCGACGATGCGCAGGGTGCGGCCGAGGTTCTGCGCCTCGCGCTTGGCCAGCACCAGCAGCTGGAAGCCGGCGGTGTCCATCTCGCCGACGCGCGACAGGTCGAGCTCCAGGGTCTTGCGCGAGCGCACCGCCTCGAGCAGCTGGCGCTTGGTGTCGACCGCGTTGTAGATGGTCAGGTCGTTCTCGAAGGTGAGGCGGCCGACGTCGCCGGCGGGGCTGTCTTCGCTCATGAATCTCTCCCTTGATGACCGCTGCAGCGATCAGAAAAGCTCGACCTTCGGTCCGCCGCCGCCGCCGCCCGAACCGGACGTCGGCTGGCCGAGCGCCTGCTGGTGGCTGTCGCGCTGGGCATCCATCACATAGCTACTGTAGATCTGATCGAGATGCTCGGCGAGCGGGGGCAGGTGGGTCTCGTCCTCCTCGAACTTCTCGAGCCGGGTGGCGAGCAGCGCGGCATGGCCGTCGAGCCGGTTGAGGGCGTCGATCACCTGTTCGATCTGCTGGCGCGTGACGTCCTGGAACTGGACGCTGGCGAGCGCGTTCATGAACATGTCGGCCAGCCTGCGGCTGCTGTCGCGCATGGTCATCACGACGTTGGTGCCGTGGTCGATGGCTTCCTTGTAGCTCTGGCCGAGCCCGTTGAGCTGCGCCGAGAAATCGTTGAGCGTCGCCCGTTCGGCCTCGACGTTGTCGACCGAGAGCTTGTCCTGGAACTGCGCCTCGATGGACTCGGCGACCTTGTGGATGCCCTGGTTGATCTGGGTGACGGCCTTGTCGGTGGCCGCGGAGAGCTTGCGCACCTCGTCGGCGACCACGGCGAAGCCGCGGCCCGCCTCGCCGGCACGGGCCGCTTCGATGGCGGCATTGAGCGCCAGCAGGTTGGTCTGCCCCGAGATGCTCTTGATCAGCTGCACCAGTTCGCCGAGCGACTTGGCTTCGGCGACCACCAGCTCGACGCGCTGGCGATCGGTCTCGCTGGCCGTCAGACGTTCCTGGATGTAGCGGTCGAGCGTCTGGATCATCGTCTTGTTGTTCTCGATGCGCGCCTCGGACGCCTTGATCAGTTCCTCCGACTCGTGCGACGAGGCGTCGACGAACTGCGAGAGGTCGCTGACGACCTGGTCGATGGTCTGCAGCTGCGAGGAGATGTCGAACGCGGCCTTCTCCGTTTCGTTGACCACCGTCTCGAGCTGGCGGCGCACCACGCCGTTGAAGGTCGGCACCTGCTTGAGTTCGCCGGCGACCAGTTCGGCGGCTTCGACGTAGCGGGCGGTGCGCCGGCTTTCCTCAAGTTCCCTCGACGACAGGCCGAGCATGGTGTCCTTGAAGAAGGCGAACGAGACGAGCCGCTGACCGATGTACGAGGCGCCGACGATGAGCACCGTGCCGAGGGCGTCGCCGAGGGGCGACGACAGGCCGAGGGTGGGGAGGAAGACGGTGTGGAAGTAGCCGTTGTAGAAATACACCATCGTGCCTGCGCCCAGGCTTACGATGAGGAAGACGATGGTCGCGCGCCGGGAGAGCAGGCCGACGTTCATTGCCGCTCCTAGCGCACCACCAGCTTGATGGTGTTGAGGAGCTCGTCGGCCGTCGCCGGCTTCACCAGCCAGCCGGAAGCGCCGGCCGCCTTGGCTTCGGCCCGCTTGCTTTGCTGCGATTCCGTCGTAAGAAACAGGATGGGCATGAACTTGTAGTTCGGCAGCTTGCGCACTTCCTTGATGAAGTCGATGCCGTTCATGCCCGGCATGTTGAGGTCCGTGATCAGCAGGTCGATCTTGGCGCCGCTCTTGAACTTGTTCAGGCCTTCGTTGGCGTTGCTGGCCTTTTCGACGGCGTAGCCGGCTTTTGTCAGGATGTTGGAGATTGACAGCAGGATCGTTGCCGAATCGTCAACCAGCATAATGGTCTTACTCATGAGCGCGAACTCTCCCTATTGGCGTTCTTTTCGAAGGTTCGGGGTTCGGTCGTCCCCTTCGACCTTTTCGATATTAGCAAACTTCGTAATCGCAACAATTCATTTATTTCGCTAAAAGTTTGGCGGCCCGGAGGCTTGGCAATGGCGAATGAAGATGTTTTCAGGTTATGCACCTGGAATATACAGTGGGGCCGCGGTCGCGACGGGCGCGTAGATCTCGGCCGGACGGCCGGAATGCTGCTTGCTACAAATGCGGACGTCATATGCTTGCAGGAAGTGGCGGTCAATCACCCCGGCTTGCCCGGAAATCCGGCTGGAAATCAGTCAATTCTGCTGGCCGGCGCGCTGCCCGGATATGAGGCCGTTTTTGCGGCGGGCAGCGATCTGACGGACGGGCAGGGCGGGCGGCGCCAGTTCGGTCAGCTCGTGCTTTCCCGTGTTCCGGTGCTGCAGGTGTTTCGTCATTGCCTGCCGTGGCTGGCCGATCCGGCGGTGCCGAGCATGCAGCGGGTTGCGCTGGAGGCGGTGCTGGCGGCCCCATTCGGCCCCTTGCGGGTCATTACGACGCACCTCGAATTCTATTCGCGGCGGCAGCGCGAGGCCCAGGTGGAAGCGCTGCGGGCGATCCACGCGGAAGGATGGCGGCACGCGCACCTCGGCAGGTCCGCCGCGGATGCGGATCCGCCCTTCGCGGTGCTGCCGCGCGGCGGCGCGACGATCCTGTGCGGCGACTTCAACTTTCCGCCGGGGAGTCCGGAATGCCGTCGGCTACAGGAGGCGTTCGCCGCCCCGGAGGCGGACACGCCGCGTCTGCGGGACGCGTGGGCATCGGTCCGGCCGCAGGAGCCTCACGCGCCGACCACCGGAATTGCCGCCACCGAATTCGTGCCGTCGCCCGCCTGCTTCGACTTCTTCTTCGTGAGCGAGAACCTGGTCGGGAATCTGGATGGCATATCCGTGGATGCGGCCTGCGAAGCCTCCGATCATCAACCCGTCATTCTTGAGTTGGACGCCAACAATGGAAAGAAGGTTATCAAAGTGGAAGGAAACTAGCTACCCGGTTTTCGATATATCGCTAATGCTCTATGCATGGGCCCTTTGGTCGCCCGTCCTGCCCTTGTTTCCGGGCTTCTTGGGATGCCGGCACGCAAGTTGCAGACCTCGGTCGATCGGATCACGACGGATCCGCAACCGGAGGGGGAAAAACAACCATGGGGCATATGAACGAAATCTTCGATATGGGCCGCAAGGCGCTCGACGATGTCGAACGCCGGCTCGACATGTCGCGGCGCGACTTCCTGCAGTTCTGCGCAACCCTGGCCGCCACGATGGGGCTGCCGGCCGGCGCCGAGGCCGCGGTGGCCAAGGCGGTCGAATCGGCGAAGCGCCCTTCCGTGATCTGGCTGCATTTCCAGGAGTGCACCGGCTGCTCGGAATCGCTGCTGCGCGCCGAGCACCCGACGCTGGAAAAGCTCATCCTCGACGTCATCTCCCTCGACTACCATGAGACGCTGATGGCCGCCGCCGGCCACCAGGCGGAGGCCGCGCGCAAGGCGGCGATGAAGGCCAACAAGGGCAAGTACATCCTGGTGGTGGAAGGCGCGATTCCCACCAAGCAGAACGGTATCTTCTGCAAGGTCGGCGGCCAGACCGCCATCGACATGGTGAAGGAATGCGCCGCCGACGCCGCGGCGGTGATCGCCGTCGGTTCCTGCGCCTCCTGGGGCGGCATGCCGTCGACGCTTCCCTCCAACGGTGCCGATTCGAGCCCGACCGGCTCTTCCGGCGTGTCCGAGATCCTCGGCAAGCCGGTCGTCACGATTCCCGGCTGCCCGCCCAACCCCTACAACTTCCTGGCCACGGCCGTGCATTTCCTCACCTTCGGCAAGCTGCCCGAGATCGACGACAAGGGCCGTCCGAAGTTCGCCTACGGGCGCCTGATCCACGAGAACTGCGAGCGCCGCGCCCACTTCGACGCCGGCCGCTTCGCCATGGAATTCGGCGACGAGGGCCATCGCAAGGGCTACTGCCTCTACAAGCTGGGCTGCAAGGGTCCCGAGACCTACGCCAACTGCTCGGCGATCGGCTTCGGCGACGTCGGCGAGAACAATTGGCCGGTCGGCTGCGGCCATCCCTGCATCGGCTGCAGCGAGAAGGGCGTCGGCTTCACCAAGCCGATCCACCAGGTCGCCAAGGTGCTCAACGTCTATCCGCCGCAGCAGTACCCGCGCATCGCCGAGGACCAGGGCAAGACGTCCTTCGTCTCGGCCGCCGCGGTGGCCGCCATCGCGGGCGCCGCAGCGGGAGCCGCGGTGATGCTCACGCGCAACCTCGGCCTCAACCACGAGGCGGCCGAACTGGAGCGCGCCAAGGCCGCCGGCAAGAACGAACAGGGCAAGACGGGAGAGTGACCATGAGCACCCGTCGCGATTTCCTCAAGGGAGTCCTGGCGAGCGGTGCGGCAGCGACGGCGGTGGCCGTCGCGGAGCCCGCCGTCGCCCGGGAAACCAAGTCACGGCCGCCCGAGGCGCTCGGCCTGCTCTACGACGCCACCCTCTGCGTCGGCTGCAAGGCCTGCGTTTCCGCCTGCAAGGAGGCCAACCACAACCCGCCCGAGTTCTCCACGGCGGACCATCTGTGGGACACGCCGCTCGACACCTCGGCCTACACCTTCAACGTCATCAAGATGTACCGCAACGGCACCATGGCGGCGAAGGACCACGAGAAGGACGGCTTCGCCTTCATGAAGATCTCGTGCATGCACTGCGCCGACCCGTCGTGCGTCTCGGCCTGCCCGGTGTCGGCGATGACCAAGGATCCGGTCACCGGCGTCGTCGGCTACGACCCGGACAAGTGCATCGGTTGCCGCTACTGCGTCGCCGCCTGCCCGTTCGGCATCCCGAAGTACCAGTACGACTCGCCGACCGGCAAGATCGGCAAGTGCGAACTGTGCCGGCAGCGCTACAAGGACGGCCACTACTCGGCCTGCGCCGAGGTCTGCCCGACCGGCGCGACGCTCTACGGCAAGGTCACCGACCTGCTGGCCGAGGCCAAGCGCCGCCTGGCGCTCAAGCCCGGCACGCCGTTCAAGGTGCAGCGCGGCAAGCTCGGCGGCGTCGACCAGAGCTACGAAGGCGTGGCCGGCAACTACCTGCAGCACGTCTACGGCGAGAAGGAGTACGGCGGCACGCAAGTGCTGAAGCTCTCCGGCGTGCCGTTCGAGAAGGTCGGCCTGCCGAACCTCCCCGAGGATGCCGCGGCGGCGCTGTCCGAAACCATCCAGCACACGCTGTACGCCAACATGATCATGCCGGTCGCCGTGCTCGGCGCCCTGACGTTCGTCGCCAAGAAGAACGTCAAGCATGACGACGACGACAAGGAGGGGAGCTGATCATGGCCAACCATCAACACGGCGCGCCGGCGCCCGTCGGCGGCAGCCTGCTGACGCCCACCACCCTGGTCGCCGGCGTCCTCATCGTCATCATGGCGGCGGTGCTGCTGGTCCGGTTGTTCTTCGGACTGGGGGCGGTGACCAACATCAACGACGGCTACCCCTGGGGCATCTGGGTCGTGGTCGATGTCGTCATCGGTTCGGCCTTCGCCTGCGGCGGCTTCTCGGTGGCGATGCTGGTGTACATCTTCAACCGCGGCGAGTACCACCCGCTGGTGCGCCCCGCCTTGCTCGGCAGCCTGTTCGGCTACACGCTGGCGGGGGCCGGGGTCATCTTCGACCTCGGCCGCTGGTGGAACTTCTGGCATATCTTCGCGCCCGGCTACGCCAACCCGAACTCGGTGATGTTCGAGGTCGCGGTCTGCATCTCGCTCTACATCCTGGTGATGTGGATCGAGTTCTCGCCCGCCTTCCTCGAGAAACTGGGCAAGGCCGACGTCAAGAAGAAGCTCAACAAGTGGCTGTTCGTCTTCATCGCGCTGGGCACGCTGCTGCCGATGATGCACCAGTCCTCGCTGGGCACGCTGCTGGTCGTGATGGGCATCCAGATCCATCCGCTGTGGGCGACGCCGCTCGAGCCGCTGCTCTACCTGCTGACGGCCATCACCATGGGCTACGCGGTGGTGCTGTTCGAGTCCTGCGTATCGTCGCTGGGCTACCGCCGCAGCATCGAGACGCACCTGCTGACGCCGCTGTCGAAGGTGATGCTCGGCGTGCTGAGCGCCTACCTGGTGGTCCGCCTGGGCGACGTCGTGGTGCGCGGCGCGATCGTCCGCGCCTTCGGCTTCTCGCTCGAGGCCCTGATGTTCTGGATCGAGACCGCCTGCTTCGTGGCGCCGCTGGTGCTGCTGAGCTCGGAGGCGAAGCGGCGCAACCCCGCCAAGCTGTTCCTCTCCGGCGTCCTGCTGATGCTCGGCGGCGCGCTGCTGCGCATCGACGGCTTCCTGGTCGGCTACGAGACCGGCGACGGCTTCCACTACTTCCCGGCGCTGCCGGAGCTGATGGTCACGATCGGCATGTTCGCCGTCGAGGTCCTCGGCTACATCATCATCACTCGCCGCTTCCCGGTCCTGCCGCGTGAAGCCGCCACCCACTGAAGGATGGAGACAAGAAAATGTCCAAGCGCGTAACGATTGACCCGATTACCCGTATCGAAGGCCACCTGCGCATCGACGTCGATGTCGACGGCGGCCGTGTGAACAAGGCATGGTCGTCCGGCCAGATGTGGCGCGGCGTCGAGCTGATCCTGCTCGGCCGCGATCCGCGCGACGCCTGGGCCATCACCCAGCGCATCTGCGGCGTGTGCACCACCGTGCATGCGATCACCTCGGTGCGCGCGGTCGAGAACGCCCTCAACCTCGAGGTGCCGATCAACGCGGTCTACATTCGCAACCTGATCACGCTGGCCCACGCGGTGCACGACCACATCGTGCACTTCTATCACCTGTCGGCGCTCGACTGGGTGGACGTGACCTCGGCGCTCAAGGCCGATCCCGACAAGACCGCCAGCCTTGCCGAGAGCCTCTCGTCCTGGCATCTCAACGGCAAGTACGAGATGAGGAAGACCGCCGAGCGCCTCAAGAATTTCGTGAACGGCGGACAGCTCGGCATCT
>DASVZD010000361.1:0-2323 GCA_036391815.1 Rhodocyclaceae bacterium | reverse complement strand
GCGGCCGCCGAAGTCGTGGCGGAGGCGCTGCGGCATCTCGACAACGACGCGCCCGCGCTCGCCCGGCTGCTGGCGGCGATGCTGGCGCGGCGCGACCAGTGGCTGCGCCATGCGGTGGCTGAAGGCGCGGGCGCCGAGTCGGAGCGCGGTCTGCGGCTGCTGGTCGAACGCGAACTGGCGGCGGCGGCAGCGGCGGTCGGCATCGACCTGCAGGCCCGGCTGCTCCCGCTCGCGCGCTATGCCGCCGGCAACCTCGCGCCGCCGTCGCCCGTCGCGGCGCTGGCCGACTGGGCCGACAACCTTGCCGGCCGTGCCGAGGAACTGCCGCTGTGGCGCGGCCTCTGCGAACTGCTGCTGACCAAGGACGGCACCGTGCGCAAGCAGGTGGACGTCCGCGCCGGCTTCCCGGCCACCAAGGAAGGCAAGCCGTTCAAGGACGCCATGACGGCGCTGCTCGCCGACCTCGGCGCGGGCGGGCGCGACGTCGCGGCGATCGAGCGTATCCGCCGGCTGCCCGATCCGCGCTACGGCGCCGAGGAATGGCAGACGGTCAACGCGCTGGCAGGACTGCTGCGGCTCGGCGCGGCGCAGCTGTGGACGGTGTTCCACGAGGCGGGCGAGACGGATTTCATCGAAGTGGCGCAGCGCGCGCTCCAGGCGCTGGGCGATGTCGAAATGCCCAGCGATCTGGCGCTGCGCCTCGACTACGGCATCCGGCACCTGCTGGTCGACGAATTCCAGGACACCAGTCCGGCGCAGATCGAGCTGCTGCGGCGACTGACGGCGGGCTGGACGCCCGGCGACGGACGCACGCTGTTCGCCGTCGGTGACCCGATGCAGTCGGTCTATCGCTTCCGCAAGGCCGACGTCGGGCTGTTCCTGCGCGCGGCGGAAGCCGGCATCGGCGGGCTTCCGCTCGAGCGGCTGCGGCTGACGCGGAACAACCGTTCCTGCACGCCGATCGTCGATTGGGTGAACCGGGCGTTCGCCGCGGTGTTCCCGGCCGAGGACAGCGCTACCTCGGGTGCGATCGCCTACCGTCCCTTCGTCGCCACCCGCTCCGAGCTTCCCTCCGCCGGCGTCGTCGTCCATCCGCTCGTGGTGGCGCGCGAGGATCGCGGCGAAGGCGCAGCGGCGGAGGCCCGCCGCATCCTCGAGATCGTCGATGCCGAGCGTGCGGCCGATCCGGCGCGCCACATCGCGGTGCTGGTGCGCGCGCGCGGGCACCTCGAGCCGCTGGTGGCGGAGATCCGCCGCTGCCGCACCGACATGCGCTTTCGCGCGGTCGAGATCGAAGGGCTGGCGGAGCGCCAGTGCGTCCAGGACCTGCTGGCGCTGACGCGTGCGCTGCTGCATCGCGCCGACCGCGTGAACTGGCTGGCCGTGCTGCGGGCGCCGTGGTGCGGCATGCGGCTGGCCGACCTGCATGCGCTGGCGGCCGACGATTTCGAGGCGACCATCTGGTCGCTGATGAACGAGCCGGCCCGGCTGGACCGGCTGTCGCCGGATGGCCGCAGCCGGCTGCTGCATGCGCGCGACGTGCTCGGGGGGGCGCTTGCGCAGCGCGGCCGCGTGCGGCTCTCGCGCTGGATCGAAGGCGCCTGGCTCGGCCTCGGCGGCGCCGCCTGCCTCGCGGACGCGGCCGAAGCGGAGGATGCGCGCGGCTACCTCGACCTGGTCGAGCGGCTCGACGCGGCGGGCCGCTTCGACCTCGACCGCATCGAGGACGAACTGGACGGGCTCTACGCGGCACCGGACGCGCAGGCCGACGGCACGCTGGAGTTCATGACCGTCCACAAGTCGAAGGGGCTCGAGTTCGACACGGTGATCCTCCCCGGCCTGCATCGCGGCAGCCGCGGCGACGACGAGCCGCTGATGCGCTGGGAGGAAGTGGCGCTGGAAGACCTGGACGAATGCCTGATCGCCGCGCCGGTCGGCAAGCGCGGCAGCCGCGCGGGCGGGACGCCGACGCCCTTCGACTACATCGGGGCGCTGGAGCGCGAGCGCAGCGCCAACGAGGCGGCGCGCCTGCTCTACGTGGGCGCGACCCGCGCCGTGCGCCGTCTTCACCTGGTCGGCGTCGCGCAGCGCAAGGCGGATGGCGAGGTGGCGGCGCCGCCTGCATGCTTCCTCGGCCTGCTCTGGGAGTCGGTGGGCCGCCTGTTCTCGGAGGCGGAGGATGTCCGCTTGCCGGGCAGCGCCGCCGGGGAGCCGGCGGCGGCTTTCGCGTCCCGGCTGGTGCGCGCGGCAGTGCCTGCGGTTCCCGCCGTCCTGCGCGCACCCCTGCCCGCGGCGCCGGGGCGCGCGGCATCGCCGGCGCCGC
>DASVZD010000360.1:0-17116 GCA_036391815.1 Rhodocyclaceae bacterium | reverse complement strand
CCGCTTCGGCGTCACCGCCGAATACCTGGCCAACGCCGACCAGCTGCAGATCAAGATGGCGCAAGGCGCCAAGCCCGGCGAGGGCGGCCAGCTGCCCGGCCACAAGGTTTCCGAATACATCGGCTTCCTGCGCCACTCGGTGCCGGGCGTCGGCCTGATCTCGCCGCCGCCGCACCACGACATCTACTCGATCGAGGACCTGGCGCAACTGATCCACGACCTGAAGAACGCCAACAGCAAGGCCAGCGTTTCCGTCAAGCTGGTCTCCGAGGTCGGCGTCGGCACCGTCGCCGCCGGCGTTTCCAAGGCCAAGGCCGACCACGTCGTGATCTCGGGCTTCGACGGCGGCACCGGCGCTTCCCCGATCTCCTCGATCAAGCACGCCGGCACCGCCTGGGAGCTGGGCCTCGCCGAGACGCAGCAGACGCTGGTGCTCAACCGCCTGCGCGGACGCATCCGCGTGCAGGTCGACGGCCAGATCAAGACCGGCCGCGACGTCGTGGTCGGCGCGCTGCTCGGCGCGGACGAGTTCGGCTTCGCCACCGCCCCGCTGGTGGTCGAAGGCTGCATCATGATGCGCAAGTGCCACCTCAACACCTGCCCGGTGGGTGTCGCCACGCAGGATCCGGTGCTGCGCCGCCGCTTCTCGGGCCAGCCCGAGCACGTCATCAACTTCTTCTTCTTCGTCGCCGAGGAAGTGCGCCAGATCATGGCCCAGCTCGGCGTGCGCAAGTTCGAGGACCTGGTGGGCCGCACCGACCTGCTCGACACCAAGCGCGGCATCGAGCACTGGAAGGCCAACGGCCTCGATTTCTCGCGCATCTTCTACATGCCGCCGGTTCCCGCCGACGTGGCGCGCCATCATGCCGAGTCGCAGGACCACGGCCTCGAGAAGGCGCTCGACCACAAGCTGGTCGAACAGGCCAAGGCCGCGCTCGAGCACAAGCAGAAGGTCGTCATCGAGACGCCGATCCGCAGCGCCAACCGCACGGTCGGCACCATCCTCTCCAACGAGGTCGCCAAGCGCTACGGCCATGCGGGCCTGCCGGACGAGACCATCCACGTCAAGCTGGCCGGCACCGCGGGCCAGAGCTTCGGCGCCTTCCTGGCGCACGGCATCACGCTCGAACTCACCGGCGAAGCCAACGACTACGTCGGCAAGGGCCTCTCCGGCGGCCGCATCATCGTCAAGCCGCCCAAGGAGTTCAAGGGCAAGCCGACGGAGAACATCATCGTCGGCAACACCGTGCTCTACGGCGCCATCGAAGGCGAGGTGTTCTTCCGCGGCGTCGCCGGCGAGCGCTTCTGCGTGCGCAACTCGGGCGCCGCTGCGGTCGTCGAAGGCACCGGCGACCACGGCTGCGAATACATGACCGGCGGTACCGTGGTCGTGCTCGGCCAGACCGGGCGCAACTTCGCGGCCGGCATGTCGGGCGGCATCGCCTACGTGCTCGACCTCGAAGGCGATTTCGAGCAGCGCTGCAACAAGGCCATGGTCGCGCTCGAGAAGCTCGTCCCGGCCGCCGAGCAGGCGGACGAGACGCTGATGCATCGCGGCCAGTCCGACGAGGCGCAACTCAAGGCGATGATCGAGCGCCACCAGCAGCTGACGGGCAGCGAGATCGCCGCGACCATCCTCGCCGACTGGGCGACCTACCGCGCCAAGTTCGTCAAGGTCTTCCCCAACGAATATCGCCGTGCGCTGAAGGAAATCGCCGCCGGCCAGATGAAGGAAGCAGCGTAATGGGCAAGCCCACCGGGTTTCTCGAGTTCGAGCGCCAATCGGAAAGCTATGAGCCGAAGGAGGCGCGTCTCCAGCACTACCACGAGTTCGTCGACCACCTGACCGACGCGCAGGCGAAGACGCAGGGCGCGCGCTGCATGGATTGCGGCATCCCGTTCTGCAACAACGGCTGCCCGGTCAACAACATCATCCCGGACTGGAACGACCTGGTCTACAAGGGCAAGTGGCGCGAGGCGATCGACGTCCTGCACTCGACCAACAACTTCCCCGAGTTCACCAGCCGCATCTGCCCGGCGCCGTGCGAAGCGGCGTGCACGCTCGGCATCAACGCCGACCCGGTGGGCATCAAGTCCATCGAGCGCGCGATCATCGACAAGGCCGGCGAGAACGGCTGGGTCGCGCCGCAACCGGCGGCCGCGAAGACGGGCAAGAAGGTCGCCGTCGTCGGTTCGGGCCCCGCGGGCCTGGCGGCCGCCCAGCAGCTGGCGCGCGCCGGCCACGACGTCACCGTGTTCGAGAAGAACGACCGCATCGGAGGCCTGCTGCGCTACGGCATTCCCGACTTCAAGCTCGACAAGCGCCTGATCGACTGGCGCATGGCGCAACTCGAGGCCGAGGGCGTCAAGTTCGTGACCAGGACGCTGGTCGGCAAGGACGCCCCCAAGGGCGTTGCCAACGACGCGGCCAAGGTCGTCGCGCCCGCCAAGCTGATGAAGGACTTCGACGCGGTGGTGCTCGCCGGCGGTTCGGAGACTCCGCGCGACCTGCCGATCCCGGGGCGCGAACTCGATGGCGTGCATTTCGCGCTCGAGTTCCTGATCCCGCAGAACAAGGAAGTCGCCGGCGGCCGCAAGAACCCGATCAACGTCAAGGGCAAGCATGTCGTGGTGATCGGCGGCGGCGATACCGGTTCCGACTGCGTCGGCACCTCCAACCGCCAGGGTGCGGCGTCGGTGACCCAGTTCGAACTGCTGGCGCGCCCGCCCGAGCAGGAGAACAAGGCGCTCACCTGGCCCTACTGGCCGATCAAGATGCGCACCTCCTCGTCGCACGAGGAAGGCTGCGAGCGCGACTGGTCGGTGGCCACCAGCGCCTTCGTCGGCGAGAACGGCAAGCTGAAGGCACTCAAGGCGGTGCGCCTCTCGTGGGCCGACGGCAAGATGGCGGAGATCCCGGGTTCGGGCTTCGAGGTCAAGGCCGACTATGTGTTCCTCGCCATGGGCTTCACCAACCCGGTCGCCAGCATGCTGGAGTCGTTCGGCGTCGACAAGGACGGCCGCGGCAACGCCAAGGCCAGCACAGACGGCAAGGGCTGCTACGCGACGAACGTCGCCAAGGTCTTCGCCGCCGGCGACGTCCGCCGCGGCCAGTCGCTGGTGGTATGGGCGATCCGCGAAGGCCGCCAATGCGCGCGTGCCGTCGACGAGTTCCTCATGGGCAGCACCACGCTGCCGCGCTGATCGGCATTCGCCCGCAACCCGAAAACGCCGGTGCCCGACACCGGCGTTTTCATGTCTGGAGCCGGTAGAATCTGGGCTCCCGCCACAACGTCAATGCCATGAACATCGTCATTCTCGCAGCCGGCCAGGGCAAGCGCATGCGCTCGGACCTGCCCAAGGTGCTGCATGCGCTCGCCGGCAAGCCGATGCTGAGCCATGTCATCGACACGGCGCGCCGCCTGCAGCCGCGGCGCATCGTGGTGGTCTACGGCCATGGCGGCGAACGGGTGCGCGAGAAGATCGGGGACAGCCCCCAATTTTCTGAATCCCAAGAGCGGGGTCTGCCCCCGATTTTCTGGGCGAAGCAGGAGCCGCAGCTGGGTACCGGGCATGCCGTGCTCCAGGCGCTGCCGCATCTCGATCCTTCGCGGCCGACGCTGGTCCTGTACGGCGACGTGCCGCTGACGCGGATCGAGACGCTGAGCGAATTGGTCGCCACGGCGGGTGACGATGCGTTGGCCCTGCTGACCGTGCGGCTCGACGATCCACACGGCTACGGGCGCATCGTGCGCATCGACGGTGCCATCCGCCGCATCGTCGAGGAGAAGGATGCCGACGATGCCGAGCGGGCGATCGACGAAGTGAACACGGGCATCCTGGTGGCGCCCACGCCTGCGCTGGCGCGCTGGCTGCCGAGCCTGGGCAATCGCAACGCCCAGGGCGAGTATTACCTGACGGACATCGTCGCCCTGGCCGTCGGCGAAGGTCTGCCGGTGCGCTCGGCGCAGCCGTCGGCCGACTGGGAAGTGCAGGGCGTGAACAGCAAGCTGCAGCTGGCGGAACTCGAGCGCATCCACCAGCGCAACGTCGCGGAGACGCTGCTCGACCAGGGCGTCACGCTGATGGACCCGGCGCGCATCGACGTGCGCGGCGAGCTGGTGTGCGGCAAGGACGTCAGCATCGACGTCGGCTGCGTGTTCGAAGGGCGGGTGAAACTTGCGGACGGCGTCAGCGTGGGCGCGAACTGCGTCCTCAAGGACGTCGCCGTCGGCGCCGGCACGCGCATCCACCCGTTCTGCCACCTCGAGTCGGCCGCCGTCGGCGCCGGCAACGCGATCGGGCCCTACGCGCGGCTGCGCCCCGGCGCCAAGCTCGGGAGCGACGTGCACATCGGCAATTTCGTCGAGGTCAAGAACAGCAGCATCGCAGACCATTCGAAGGCCAACCACCTCGCCTATATCGGCGACGCCACGGTGGGCCAGCGCGTCAACGTTGGGGCCGGCACCATCACCTGCAACTACGACGGTGCCAACAAGCATCGCACGGTGATCGAAGACGACGTCTTCATCGGATCGGACACGCAGCTGGTGGCACCGGTGACGGTCGGCCGCGGCGCGACCCTCGGCGCCGGCACCACGCTGACGCGCGATGCGCCGGCCGATCAACTGACGGTCTCGCGCGCGAAGCAGATTTCGATTCCGGGCTGGAAACGCCCGATCAAGCAGAAGAAGGACTAGGAACATGTGCGGAATCGTCGCCGGCGCCGAGGCGCCGGGCAGCGGCAGGAATATCGTCTCAGTCCTCATCGAAGGACTCAAGAAGCTCGAATATCGCGGCTATGATTCGGCAGGCCTCGCCGTGATCGCGGAGGGAAAGCTTTCGCGCCTTCGCAGCGTCGGGCGCGTTGCCGAACTCGAGGCGCAGGTGACCCAGAACGGCTCGCACGGTGCCGTGGGCATCGCGCACACGCGGTGGGCGACCCACGGCGCGCCGTGCGAGCGCAACGCGCATCCGCACATCTCCGGCGGACTGGCGGTGGTGCACAACGGCATCATCGAGAACTTCGCCGAATTGCGCGCCGAGCTTGCCGGCCATGGCTACGAGTTCGTTTCGGACACCGACACCGAAGTCATCGCACACCTGATCAAGCACACGCTCAAGTCGGAGACATCCCTCCTCGGCGCCGTCTGCAACGCGGTGCGGCGACTGAAGGGCGCCTACGCGATCGCGGTGGTGCGCGAGTCGGATCCCACGCGGGTGATCGTGGCACGCGAGGGCGCACCCCTGCTGTTGGGCATCGGCGAGCACGGCCACTACGCGGCATCCGATGCGTCGGCCCTGCTGCAGGTGACGCGCCGCATGGTGTACCTGGAGAACGGCGACATCGCGGAAATTACCGCCGACGCCTGGCGGGTGGTGCGAAGCGACGGCAGCGCCGTCGAGCGTCCGGTGGCCCTGTCGCAGCTTTCGGCGGACGCCGTCGAACTCGGCCGCTTCCGGCATTACATGCAGAAGGAAATCTTCGAGCAACCCGATGCGCTCGCCAACACGCTGGAGATGGCGGGCGCCGCCAAGAGCATCCAGGCGGGGCTGTTCGGCGCCGAAGCCGAGGGGCTGCTGGCCGGGTGCGACTCCGTGCTCATCCTCGCCTGCGGCACCAGCTGGCACTCCGGCATGGTGGCGCGCTACTGGATCGAGGCGATCGCGGGGCTGCCCTGCAGCGTCGAGATCGCCAGCGAATACCGCTACCGCGACTCGGTGCCGCGCCCCGGGCAACTGGTTGTCGCCATCTCGCAATCCGGCGAGACCGCGGACACCCTGGCGGCGCTCAGGCATGCGCGCGAGATCGGCCAGGCGGCCACCCTGGCCATCTGCAACGTGCCGGAATCGGCGATCGTGCGCGAATCGAAGCTGCGCTTCATCACGCGGGCCGGTCCGGAGATCGGCGTCGCCTCGACCAAGGCTTTCACCACGCAGCTGGCGGCACTGTTCCTCCTGACGCTGGTGCTGGCGAAGCTGCGCGGCCGGCTCGACGAGGCGCGGGAAGCCGAATTCCTCACGGCGCTGCGGCACCTGCCCGTTGCCGTGCAGAAGGTGCTGGCCCTGGAACCGGACATCGAACAGTGGGCGCAGGCCTTCGCGTCGAAGCAGCATGCGCTGTTCCTGGGACGCGGCCACCACTATCCGATCGCGCTGGAAGGCGCGCTCAAGCTGAAGGAAATCTCGTACATCCACGCCGAAGCCTACCCGGCCGGCGAGCTCAAGCACGGTCCGCTGGCGCTGGTCGACCGCGACATGCCGGTCATCGCGGTGGCGCCGAACGACGTGTTGCTGGAGAAGCTCAAGTCGAACCTCCAGGAAGTGCGTGCGCGCGGCGGCGAGCTCTACGTGTTTGCCGACGCCGACTCGGAAGTCCATGCCTCCGAGGGCGTCCACGTGCTGCGGCTGCCCGAGCACTACGGCGCGCTGTCCCCGGTGCTGCACGTCGTGCCGCTGCAGCTCCTCGCCTATCACGCCGCCCTAGTGAAGGGGACGGATGTCGACAAGCCGCGCAACCTCGCCAAGTCGGTGACCGTCGAGTAGTTCAGGCGCCCAGGCGGCGCTCGCTGCGCAGCAGGGCAGTGAATTCGCGCACCGGCAGCGGCCGGCTGAAGAAGTAGCCTTGCATCTCGTCGCAGCCCTGCTGCTGCAGCAGCTTCAGCTGGTCCTCGGTTTCCACGCCTTCGGCCACCACCGTCTGCCCGAGACTGTGGGCGAGCGCGATGATCATGGCGGCGATGGCGGCGCTGTCGGCGTCGCCGGTGATGTCCCTGACGAACGAGCGGTCGATCTTCAGGCCGTCGATGGGGAAGCGCTTGAGGTGGCCGAGGCTCGAGTAGCCGGTGCCGAAGTCGTCGAGAGCGATGCTCACGCCGATGTGCTTCAGTTCATGCAGCGTGGCGGCCGTGCGGTCGGGATGGGCCATGACGGCGCTCTCGGTGAGCTCCAGTTCGAGCCACTCGGGTTCCACGCCGTGATCGTCCAGCGCCCGTGCGATGCCGCGGCCGAGATCGGCTTGCTGGAACTGCCGGCCCGACACGTTGACCGCGATCCGCAGCACGGGGAGGCCGGCACCGCGCCATGCGGCGATCTGGCGGCACGCCTCGCCGATTACCCATTCGCCGATCGGTACGATCAGCCCGTTTTCCTCGGCGAGCGGAATGAAGGCGTCGGGCGGGACCAGGGTTCCCGAGCGGCTGTCCCTCCAGCGGAGCAGCGCCTCGGCGCCGACGATGCGGCCGCGGCGCAGCTCGACCTTCGGCTGGTAGTGGAGTTCCAGCTCGCCTTCCGCCAAGGCGCGCCGCAGCCCGGCTTCCATGTCGGCGCGGGCGTCGACGGCTGCCTGCATCTCCGGACTGTAGAAGCGGACCGTGTTGCGGCCTGCGGCCTTCGCCTGGTAGAGGGCGAGGTCGGCCTGGCGCAGCAGGGATTCGGCATCGCCGCGCGCGTCCCCGAACAGCGTGATGCCGATGCTGGGCGTGACGCGGTGCTCCCGGCCGCCGCTGACGCCGGGTTCGCCGATCGCCAGGCGCAGCTTTTCCGCGATCGCCTCCGCCGCATTGGCGGCGGCCAGCTGGTCGGCGTTGAGGCCTTCGAGTAGCACCACGAACTCGTCGCCGCCCAGGCGTGCCGCGGAATCGGTCTCGCGCAGCGAGGCGCGCAGGCGCCGCGCCGTTTCGCCAAGCAGCTCGTCGCCGGCGTTGTGGCCGCGCGTGTCGTTGAGCATCTTGAACTGGTCGAGATCGACCAGCAGGACCGCGCCGAACTGGCTGCTGCGCCCGCAGGCGACGAGGGCCTGGCGCAGCCGGTCCATGAATAGCCGGCGATTGGGCAGGCCGGTCAGCGGATCGTAGAAGGCGAGTTCGACGATCTTGCGCTCGCGCTCGCGCGGATCGCTGATGTCGGAAAACGTGCCCAGGTAATGGGTGATGGCGCCGGCCGCGTCGCGCACGCCGGAAATGCGCAGCCATTCGGCGAAGACGGTGCCGTCCTTGCGGCGGTTCCAGATCTCCCCTTCCCACGAGCCTTCGCGCTTCACCGCTTCCCAGAGATTGCGGTAGAAGTCGCCGTCATGGCGACCGGACTTCATCAGCGCGGGCGTCTGGCCGATCGCCTCCTCGGCGCTGTAGCCGGTCACCTCGGTGAACGCGCGGTTGACCTGCAGGATCCTGCCGCCGGCGTCGGTCACCACCATGGCGTCGCCGGACTGGAATGCCACAGCGGCGATCCGCAGCTGCTCTTCCGCGCACTTGCGGGCGCTGATGTCCGTCAGGGTTCCGACCACGCGCTGCGGGGTTCCGTCGTTGCGCCGGGCCGTCACGCGCGCCGCGCATTGCACCCACACCGCGCCTTCGGTCCCTTGAAGGCGAAACTCCCAGGGCCCGACCTGCGGCTCGTCGAGGAGGTTGCGCAGCACCTCGCCGACGCTGGCTTCATCCTCCGGATGTATGCGGTCGAGCAGACCGGCCGGATCGTCGATCGACATGCCGGGCAGCACGCCCAGCAATTCGCGGCAGCGCGACGAGAGATGGAGCGCATGCCGCTCCAGGTCCCAGTCCCAAAGGCCGGCGCCTGCCGCATCCAGCGCCAGTTCGAGCCGCTCCGAAGCCGCCTCCGCCCAGGCGCGGCTTTCCCGCAGGGCTTCGTTCTGCATCTCGAGCTCGGTCTGGTGCAGCTGCAGCTCGTGGATCAGCCTGACGGAGTCGGTGTCGGACTGGACCACCGTGAACGCGGGATGCCGCGCCAGCCATTGTTCGGCCCGCTCGCGCAGCGCGTCGCGGTCGCGGGGAGCACGGGCCGGGGCCGCTGCATCGGAGGCGGCGGTCCTCGATCGTGTCTTCGCTGAATGGACCATGGTCTCTCCGCTGGGCCGCCATCGGGCTGGTGAAGAAACCCGCGCACGCCGCCGGTCAGGCGGCACGGCACGATTCCCCTACAGGCGTTTGTGGGATTAAAGGTAGCCCAGCCCCTGCGAGACATGAATACCTGTTTACCGGTATTCAAATCCTGGATGAGGTAGAGTGGCGACTGGGCGGCCGACGCAAGTCGCCGCCACGCAGAACCGAGTCCGGAACGGAGCCGCACTCTCTTCGCATCAATCGGCTGAATCGACCGGGAGGGCTTCATGTCTGCAATTCTTCGCCAGGCGCTCGTCGCGCTTGCCCTGCTGTGCTGCGTCGCCGCGGCTTTTGCCGCGCCCTATCCGACGGTGGAGGAGTTGCGCGCCGCCATCGACGCGGCGGCCGCTGCGACGCGCGGGGACGGCCTGGTGCTGCAGATGGAGGATGCGCGGCAGGCCGGGGTCACCCTGCCGCTGATGGCCGCGGGCCTCAACCTCTCCAGCGGCGTCTGCCTGATCTATTACAACCCGATCCCCGAAGCGAGCCTGGCGCACTTCTTCGAGGGAGCCAGCCAGAAGGATCTCCCCGTCTGGCTGAGCGCGATCGCCGTCCACGAGGCCACGCACTGCATCGAGCAGCGCGAGGCCTATATCCGCGGCCGCTTCGACAAGGTGCTGCCGCCCGGCCTCGACCCGAAGGGCATGACGCTCAAGGGCTACCTCGGCATGGTGAAGAGCGGCGCGATGGAGACGTGGGGCGAGGCGCTGGCCGACATTGCCTCGGTGCTCTACCTGCAGCGCGCCGCGCCCCAGCAGTGGATGGGTTTCGCCCAGGCGATCATGGGCATGCGGCGGCAGCTGGCCGCGAAGTGGCCGAGCCACGATACCTCGCCGTGGCTGAAGAAGTTGATTGCGACGCAGGACGATGCCCCGCCCCAGACCAGCTGCTTCGAGGCGGCGTTCCGCCTGCGCCGGCTGCTGCGGCCGGGAACACCCGACGGCACGCCGAAGGGCGAGCCGGCGATCGCCGCTGCAGCGGTAAGCCTTACGAGTCCCAGGTAAGCTTTGCGCGATCGGGCGGGAACCCGGCCGCGTGCCCCGCGGCGGCGCGGGATGGTGGCTTGGCATGCCGCTTGCGCCGGTGTCCTCCAGCTTATCGCGTGGAGGTACTCATTATGACCATCAGCAGAAAGACCGTGGCGCTGCTCGCGGCGGCGGTCATCGGCACCGGCCTGGCGGCCTGCCATCGCGGCGGGGAAGACAAGAGCGCCAGCAACCAGGATACGAACCAGGCGCCCAAGCAGGGCTATACGGGACCCGCCAGCCCGTCGACCTCGCCGCCTTCCGGCAGCGAGAACGCGCCCTCCCCGGGAGACAACCAGACGGGCAATCCGGGCAGCACCAATCCGAGCGGCAGCCAGCCGCAGCCCGGCGGTTCGATGCAGAACCAGAATCAGCAGAACCAGCAGCAACAGCGCTGACGGCCGCGGCGAGGCGGCCGGATCGCAGAGGGACCGGGCGCGTCAGCCCTTGGCGGCCTCGCGCTTGAGTTCCATGATGGCGGTCACGGTTTCCTTCGAGGCCGCCGCGAAGGGGCCGCCGAGGGCGGCCTTGGCGCCCGGCTTGTCGTTGTTCTCGACCTTCTTGACGACGTCGCCGGCGCAGACGTGGAAGTTGGCGTGCTTCTTCACCAAGTCCTGGTAGTGCGGCAGGCCCTTGTACTTGACGCCATCGCCGTAGATCCACTTGCCCAGGTCGCAGGCGTTGTCCTTGCACACCGTGGCGCTCTGCAGCTTCTCGCTGCCGGTGCCGTCGATGAACTGGGTCAGCCGCACCTTCCACTTGATGTGCGCGGCGATCGCGTCGTCGAAATTCATGGCATTCCTCCTCTCGCTGTCTGAAATCTTCTAGGTATTGAAACGACCGACGAGGCCGCCGAGGTTGCGGGCGAGCTCGTCGATATATTGCACCGTTTTGGCCGTGTCGTGGAAGGCGGCGCTGTTCTCCTCGGAGAGACGGGCGATGTTCTCGACCTTGTGGGCGTTTTCCCCATTCGACACGGCCTGCTCCTTCAGCGACGAGGATATCTCGTTCACCGCCGATACCACCTGGCTGACGCGGTCGGTGATCTCGTTGATCGCCACGCCGGCCTGCTGCGCCAGTGCGGCGCCGGCGCCGACGCGGCTGACGCCCGACTCCATGCTCTGGATCGCCAAGCGGGTGCCGCCCTGGATCTTCTCGATCATGGCGGTGATCTCCTGCGTCGAGTTGCTGGTCCGCTCGGCCAGCTTGCGCACCTCGTCGGCCACCACCGCGAAGCCGCGGCCCTGCTCGCCGGCACGCGCCGCTTCGATGGCGGCGTTGAGCGCCAGCAGGTTGGTCTGGTCGGCGATCTCGCGGATCACGTTGACGATCTGCGAGATCTGGTTCGACTGCTCGCCGAGGGCCTGGATGATCTGGGAGGACTCGTTGACGGCCGCGGTCACGCGCTCCATCTCGGCGCTGGCGGAATGGATGATCTCGCCGCCCCGCGCCGCGTGCTCGCTCGACTCGGCCGATGTCTGCTGCACGCCCTCGGCCTGGGCGGTCAGGCTGTCCAGCGTGAAGGTCATGATTTCCACCTGGGCTGCCATGGCAAAGGCGTCCTGGCTCGCCTGCTCGGAATTCGTCGCCACCCGCTTCGACACCACCGTCAGTTCGTCGACCGTGTGCATCACCTGCGCGGCGCTCGACTTCACCTCGCCGATCACCGCCTGAAGCTTCTCCATGAAAGCGTTGAACGCCGCCGCCACCTCGCCGATCTCGTCGCGTCCCTTGGCCTCGAGCCGCTGGGTCAGGTCGCCTTCGCCCTCGGCGATGTCGCGCAGGCGCCGCGTGACGTCCTCGAGCGGCCGCGTCACGGAACTGCGCGTCGAGAAATAGACGAAGGCGATGACGGGCAGGATCAGCCCGAGTGCCGCGAACATGGTCATGATGCGGAATTCGCGCACCTCGGCATTCAGCTTGTCGAGCGAGATCCTCATGCTGACGGCGCCCAGCGCGGTGCCTTCCGGGACCACGTGGCAGGTCAGGCAGTCCTTGCCGAGGTACTGCTTCTGCGCGATCACGGGTATCACGGCGCGCAGGCTCTCGCCGCCGTTGTCGTCGACCACCTGGAAGCTCGGCTGCTTCGACTCGATCACGCTGCGCTCCACGGCATCGGGGTCGGCCTCCCCCGCTTCGCCGGGGCCGAACTGCTTGATGACGGCCGCGCCGCGCAGCACCCGCAGGCTGCGGATGTCCTCGGACTGGCGGACCTGGTCGAGATAGATGGCGCGCTGCGCGACGGTGCCGGTGATCATCATCCCCGTCAGCGCCGACATGGTCATGCGGTGCACGCTCATCGAGAAGTCCTGGGCCTGGACGATGGCGGTGTCGCGCTGCTTGGCGGTCATCCAGGTGACCAGTCCCGCTGCCGCCACGACGAGGATCACGGAGATCCCCGCTACGAGGCGGACCCATATCTTGAGATCGCGCAGCTTCTGCATGTGGCTCCAGTCCGATTCTTGGCGTGCCGGGAACGCGAGCGGCGGCTTGCCGGAAGATCTGGGGCGAAGCCGCGGAATGACCCTGCCGAGGGGCAAATATAACCCGAAGAGGCCGCGGCAAGACTAAGCAATCTTGCTGATCGCCGCCATAGCCTTGTTAATTGCGGCGGGGTTAGAATCGATTCGTCCGTTTTCGGCATTGCCCGCGGTCACCCGGGCGACCGGGGCGGAACGACCAACAACAAGGGGAACGAAATGCCGAAGTACGAAACCTCCGCCATTCGTGCCGTCGCCCTGGTTGGGCACGGCGGTTCCGGCAAGACCACGCTGGCCGAGACCCTGCTGCACAAGGCAGGCGTCATCCAGTCCAAGGGCAGCGTCGAGAAGGGCAACAGCGTCTGCGACTTCGATGCCCAGGAAAAGACCGCCGGCCATTCCCTGAACTCTGCGCTGGTCAACTTCCCGTGGGAGGACATGCACGTCCACCTGATCGACACCCCCGGATATCCCGACTTCGCCGGCCAGGCGATTTCCGCGCTGGCGGGCGTCGACACCGCGCTCATCGTCGTCAATGCGCAGACCGGCGTCGAGCTGATGACCGAACGCATGATGAAGTGGGCGAAGGACCGCGGCCTGTGCCGCATGATCGTCATCAACAAGATCGACGCCGAGAATGTCGACCTGGCGGGCCTGGTCGCCGACATCCGCGCGCGCTTCGGCAAGGAGTGCATGTTCCTCGACCTGCCGGCGCACGGCGGCAAGGACGTCTTTGACGTGCTCGAGCACGACGCGGGCCCAAGTGGTGAAATGAGCGACCTCGACAGCGTCGAGCACGCCCACCGCGACCTGATCGACCAACTCGTCGAGGAAGACGAGGACCTGATGGCGCGCTATCTCGAAGACGGCAAGGATCCGACGCCCGACGAGCTGCATGCCGCCTTCGAGAAGGCGCTGCGCGACGGCCACCTGATCCCGATCCTGTTCGTCTCGGCGCGCACCGGGGCCGGCATCGGCGAACTGCTGCACGTGCTGGCGAAGCTGGCGCCGAATCCCGCCGAGGGCAACCCGCCGCCGTTCTACCGCGGCGAGGGCGCCGACGCGCAGGCCTTCCAGCGCGTGCCGGACCCGGCGCAGCACGTGCTGGCGCACGTGTTCAAGATGGTCGCCGACCCGTACATGGGCAAGGTCGGCATCTTCCGCGTGCACCAGGGCACCATGCGCAAGGATTCGCAGCTGTTCGTCGGCTCTGGCCGCCGCCCCTTCAAGGCCGGCCACCTCTACCAGCTCCAGGGCAAGGACTACCTGGAGGTCGACGAGTTGCTGCCGGGCGACCTCGGCGCCGTCGCCAAGGTCGAGGAGATCGAGTTCGACGCCGTGCTGCACGATTCGCACGATGAGGACCACATCCGTCTGAAGCCGCTAGAGTTTCCCAAGCCGATGCAGGGCCTGGCGGTCGAGACCCGGAAGAAGGGCGACGAGCAGCGCCTGTTCGACATCCTGCACAAGCTGGAGCTCGAGGACCCGTGCTTCCAGGTCGAGCGCCACCCGACCACCCACGAGACGGTGATCCGCGGCCTCGGCGAGATGCACCTGCGCTACAAGCTGGAGAAGATGTCGACCCAGTTCAAGATGGAGCTCGACACCAAGCCGCCGCGCATCCCCTACAGCGAGACCATCACCGCGCCGGCCGAAGGACACTGCCGCCACAAGAAGCAGAGCGGCGGCGCCGGCCAGTTCGGCGAGGTCTACCTGAAGGTCGAGCCGCTGCCGCGCGGCGCCGGCTTCGAGTTCGTCGACTCGGTCAAGGGCGGCGTGATCCCCGGCGTCTTCATGCCGGCGGTCGAGAAGGGCGTGCGCCAGGCGCTCGACGACGGCGTCGTCGCCGGCTACCCGGTGCAGGACGTGCGCGTGATCGTCTACGACGGCAAGACGCATCCGGTCGACGGCAAGGAAGTGGCGTTCGTCACGGCGGGCCGCAAGGCGACCATCGAGGCGATCCAGGCGGCGGCGCCGATCGTGCTCGAGCCGATCGTGAACATCGAGGTGATCGCGCCGGAAGCCGCGATGGGGGACCTCGCCGGCGATCTTTCGAGCCGGCGCGGCCACGTCACCGGCACCACGCCGCGCGGCCACGCCAGCATGGCGATCGCCGGCGAAGTGCCGCTGGCCGAGATCGACGGCTACGCCTCGCGGCTGAAGTCGCTCACCGGCGGGCAGGGCAGCTACACCATCGAGTTCGCGCGCCACGCCCAGGTGCCGCCCAACGTCCAGCAGAAGCTGGCGTCGCAGTACAAGATCCGCGAGGACGAACAATAGGCGTCAGGGAGATGCGTCCATGCGCGGCGGGACGGAGAATCCCGCCGCGCATGATCGCTAGGAGGGCGCTCCCGGCAGCACCATCTCGAAGACCGTGCGCCCGCCCGCCGAGCGTGCGGCGATGCCGCCGCCATGGGCGAGCGCGATCGAGCGGGTGATCGCGAGTCCCAGCCCCGTTCCTTCGTCGCCTTCGCGCGTGCGTGACGGGTCGCCGCGATAGAAGCGCTCGAAGACGCGCTCCGGCTCGGCCAGCGGGCTGCCGGTGTTGCTCACGCTCAGCACCACGCGCCCTCCCTGCCGCTCCACCGAGATGTCTACGTTGCCGCCCGTCGGCGCGTGGCGGATGGCGTTCGACACCAGGTTGCCGATGGCGCGCTGGAGCATCAGCCGGTCGCCGGCGACCGCGCCGTTTCCGCTGGCGCCGAGGCGCACGCCGGCGCTCTCCGCGTAGGCCTCGAAGAACTCCGCGACGCGCCGCGTCTCCTCGCCGAGGTCCACCGTTTCCTGGTTGGGCACCACCAGGCCGTTGTCGGCCTTGGCGAGGAACAGCATGTCGGAAATCATGCGCGCCAGGCGCTCGTATTCCTCCAGGCAGGAATGCAGCACCTCGCGGTACTCGGAGGCGGAGCGTTCCTTCGACAGGGCCACCTGGGTCTGCGTCATCAGCGTGTTGATCGGGGTGCGCAGCTCGTGGGCGATGTCCGACGAGAAGTCGGAGAGCCGGCGGAAGGAACCCTCCAGCCGCGCCAGCAGGTCGTTGAACGACTGCGCGAGCCCGACCAGCTCGACGGGCGTGCCTGCCGCCGGCACGCGCTCGTGGAGACGATGGGCGCCGATGCGGTTGACCGCGGCGGCCATCTCCTCGACCGGACGGATGCCGCGGCGCGCGATCCACCAGCCGAGCAGCGCCATCAGCACGATGCCGCTGCCGATGCCGAGCCAAAGCGTGCGGCGGAAGGCCTCGATGAAGTCGCGATGATGCGAGATGTCCAGCGCGATGGCGACCTTGGCGGGGGGCAGCGCGTCGGCACCGAAAGGCACCACCGCGGCGATGCCGCGATAGCGCCGGCCGTCGCTGTCCCATACCGCCGGCTTGTCGGGACCGGCGGGCGCCTCGCGCAGCAAGGGCGCGGGAAACGCCGCGCCCGTCGTGGCGAAGATGGTGCCGGACGGCGAGCCGAGCACGGCCACCGACAGCCCTTCCTGCCCCACCAGCGCGTCGTCGAGATGTCCGGGCAGGTCGCGCAGGTCGGCCGCCGTGCGCACCTTGGCGAGCGCATGGCGCGTCAGCTCGAGCTTGGCGCGCAGATCGTGCAGGTCCATCTCCTCGAAGTGCCGGTCGGTGGCGCGCACGACGAAGAAACCCAGGACCAGCAGCACGGCGGCGGCCGCCGCGGCGAACAGGGCGGCCAGCCGGAAAGTGATGGAGCGCGTCATTCGGGCGACTCGATCACATAACCCATGCCCCGCACGGTGCGGATCAGGCGCGGCGTGAACTCGTCGTCCACCTTGGCGCGCAGGCGGCGCACGGCGACATCGATGACGTTGGTGTCGCTGTCGAAGTTCATGTCCCAGACCTGCGAGGCGATCAGGGAGCGCGGCAGCACTTCGCCCTGGCGGCGCATCAGCAGCTCGAGCAGCCCGAATTCCTTGGCCGTCAGGTCGATGCGCTTGCCGGCGCGCGTGACGCGCCGGCGCAGCAGGTCGAGTTCCAGATCGGCGACGTGCAGCGTATCGGCCTCCTTCGCCTTGCTGCCCCGGCGCAGCAGCGTGCGCACGCGCGCCAGCAGTTCCGAGAAGGCGAACGGCTTGACCAGGTAGTCGTCGGCGCCCAGTTCCAGTCCCTTGACGCGGTCCTCGACGTTGTCGCGCGCGGTGAGGAACAGCACGGGCAGGTCCTTGCCGGCGCCGCGCAGGGCCTGCAGCACGGACCAGCCGTCCAGCCCTGGCAGCATGACGTCGAGCACGACCAGGCTGTAATCCCCGGTCATCGCCAGGTGCAGCCCGTCGGGCCCGTTGCGCGCCAGGTCGACGCCGAAGCCGGCTTCGCCGAGGCCCTGCCTCAGGTAGTCGCCGGTCTTCGCTTCGTCTTCGACGATCAGCAGCTTCATAGGCCGCCATTGTAGGCCGCTGGCGCCGGCGCCCCGCGCCGCCGAGATTACAGAAATGTAATCCGGCGGTCAGGCTGCCGTCCGCGCCGCCGGCCCAGACTTGCCGCAGCTGAACGTTTCCACCTTGCCAAGGAGCCCTTCATGAAGACCCCCCTGTTCATTTCCCTTTCCGCCGCCCTCCTGCTTCCCGCTGCCGCCATGGCCGCCGACGGGCACGAACACCATCACGGCATGGCCATGGAAAAGGCCGCCCAGCCGGCGGCGCAAGCGGCGTGGGTCGACGGCACCGTGAAGAAGGTCGACGCCGCCGGCGGCAAGCT
>DASVZD010000359.1:0-5379 GCA_036391815.1 Rhodocyclaceae bacterium | reverse complement strand
TGGCGCTGGTCCATCCGGGCACGGGCGCCGAGATGGCCTGGGAATCTCCGCTGCCGCCCGACATGGCGGCGCTGCTCGAGGCGCTGCGCGGTGCTTGAACTGATCGTTCCCGGCTGGCCGGCGCCGCCCGCCGTGCGTGCCCTGTCAACGACGCGCCGGGGAGGCTTCAGCACGGGTCCGTACGCGAGCTTCAATCTCGGCGACCATGTCGGCGACGATCCGCAGGCGGTCGAAGCGAACCGCCGCCTGCTGGACCGGCAGATGAGCGCCGCTCCGCGCTGGCTGAGACAGGTTCACGGCATCCGCTGCATCGACGCCGCGGCAGGCGATGGCGTCCCCGAGGCAGATGCCAGCTTCTCGCGCAGCCCGGGGCGCGCCTGCGCCATCCTCACCGCCGACTGCCTGCCGGTGCTGCTCTGCGACGAGGCGGGCAGCGTCGTCGCCGCCGCGCATGCGGGCTGGCGCGGGCTGGCGGCCGGCGTGCTCGAGGCAACCGTCGAAGCCATGGCCGCGCCCGGCAAGTCGCTGCTCGCATGGCTGGGTCCGGCCATCGGCCCGCGGGCCTTCGAGGTCGGCGACGAGGTGCGGGCTGCCTTCATCGCCGACGATCCGCGCGCAGCCGAAGCCTTCGATGCGCGCGGCCCGGGCAAGTGGCTGGCCGACCTTCATGCGCTGGCGCGCCTGCGCCTGGCGCGCCTCGGCGTGGAGCGAATCTACGCCGACACCTCGTGCACCTGCAGCGACGGCGAGCGCTTCTTCTCCTATCGCCGGGACGGCACGACCGGCCGCACCGCGACCGCGATCTGGCTCGCGAAATAGCCGTGCCGGCAGGGTGGAAACGCCGGCCCCACGGGGCTGCCGGCGATTTCCAAGATATTTGACACCCATCATGCTGCAATGCAGAATCGGCGTTCCCAACAAGGAGCCATGGATGCCTGCCACCCAAGACCCCAACTCGGCCGCGCTTCAGGCCATGTTCCAAGCAGGACAGTCGTTCGCGCAAGGCTTCATGCAGATGCTGGCGCAGGGACAGTCGACCCTGCACAACGGCCTGCCGCAAATGCCTCCGGCCGGCGCCATGCCCGGCGCCTGGAAGCCGGAGACCGACGAGATGATCGCGCTGCAAAAGGAGTGGACGCAGCGCCACACGCAGCTCTGGCAGGCGATGATCGGCCGCAAGCCCGGCGATCCGGGCCCCATCGTGGCGCAGCCCGAGCCGGGCGACCGGCGCTTCGACAATCCGGCGTGGGCGGAAAGCCCGGTCTACGACTACATGCGCCAGGCCTACCTGATCAACGCCGAATACATCAAGAAGATGGCGGAGGCGGCGCCGGTGTCGGAAGGCCTCTCCAAGGACCGCATGCGCTTCCTGACGCGCCAATACATCGATGCGCTGGCGCCGTCGAACTTCGCCGCCACCAATCCCGAGTTCGTCAAGAAGGCGCTCGAGACCAAGGGCGAGAGCATTACGCAGGGCATCAAGAACCTGATCGCGGACATGGAGAAGGGCCGCATCTCGATGACCGACGAAACGGCCTTCGAGGTCGGCCGCAACCTGGCCATCACGCCGGGCGCCGTCGTCTACGAGAACGACCTGATGCAGCTGATCCAGTACTCGCCGCTGACGGACAAGGTCGCCAAGCGGCCCTTCGTCATGGTGCCGCCCTGCATCAACAAGTTCTACATCCTCGACCTGCAGCCCGAGAATTCCTACGTGCGCTACGCCGTCGAGCAGGGCCATACCGTGTTCCTCGTCTCCTGGCGCAACGTCAAGGCCGAGCTCGGCCACAAGACCTGGGACGACTACATCGAGGAAGGCCCCCTCACGGCCTTCCGCGTCGCGCAGGAGATCTGCGGCGTCGACCAGGTGAACGCGCTGGGCTTCTGCGTCGGCGGCACCATCATTTCCTCGGCATTGGCCGTGGCGGCGGCGCGCGGCGAGAAGCCGGTCGCCTCGCTGACGCTGCTCACCACGCTGCTCGACTTCTCCGATCCCGGCGAACTCGGCTGCTTCATCGACGAGCATTCGGTGGTGGCGCGCGAGAACACCATCGGCAAGGGCGGCCTGCTCGCCGGCAAGGAGCTGGCCTCGGTGTTCTCGGCGCTGCGCGCCAACGACCTGATCTGGCAGTACGTCGTCGGCAATTATCTGAAGGGCGGCAAGCCGATGCCCTTCGACCTGCTCTACTGGAACTCCGACTCGACCAACCTGCCCGGCCCCTTCCTCGCCTGGTACCTGCGCAACATGTACCTGGAGAACAACCTGCGCGTGCCGGGCAAGCTCTCCATGTGCGGCGTCAAGGCGGACCTCGGGCGCGTCGACATGCCGGTGTTCATCCTCGCCACGCGCGAGGACCACATCGTGCCGTGGAAGTCCTCCTACCTCGGCCGCGCGCACCTCGGCGGCGATACCACCTTCGTGCTCGGCGCCTCGGGCCATATCGCCGGCGTGATCAACCCCGCGGCGAAGAACAAGCGCAGCCACTGGATCAACGACAGCAAGACGACCAACGCCGACGAGTGGCTGGAAACGGCCACCGAAGTCAAGGGCAGCTGGTGGCCGCGCTGGGCCGAGTGGCTCGGCCGCTTCGCCGACGGCGAAGTCGCGGCGCGCGGGCGCCTGGGCAGCCGGAAATACGCGCCCGGCGAGCCGGCGCCGGGACGCTACGTGAAGGAAAAAGCATAAGCGCCAAATAAGTGCGCGAGGGAGGCGGTGCGATGCAGCGAGTGGCGTTGGTGACGGGAGGCATGGGCGGCCTGGGCGAGGCCATTTGCATCAAGCTGGCCGCGCTCGGCGACAAGGTGGTCGCCACCTACAGCCCGAACAACACCAAGGCGCAGGAATGGCTGCGCCGCATGAACGACATGGGCTACGGCTTCCGCGCCTATCCCTGCGACGTCACCGACTTCGATTCGGCGAAGGAATGCGTGGCGCGGGTGAACCGCGAGGCCGGCCCGGTGGACGTGCTGGTCAACAACGCCGGCATCACGCGCGACATGACCTTCAGGAAGATGACCAAGGCCGACTGGGACGCCGTGATCCACACCAACCTCGACTCGGTGTTCAACATGACCAAGCAGGTGATGGACGGCATGTGCGAGCGCGGCTGGGGGCGCGTCATCAACATCTCCTCCGTGAACGCCACCAAGGGGGCCTTCGGCCAGACCAACTACTCGGCCGCCAAGGCCGGCATGCACGGCTTCACCAAGGCGCTGGCGCTCGAAGTCGCCAAGAAGGGCGTCACGGTCAACACGATTTCGCCGGGCTACATCGGCACCAAGATGGTGATGGCGATCCCGCAGGACGTCCTCGAGACCAAGATCCTGCCACTCATCCCGCAGGCGCGCCTGGGCAAGCCGGAGGAGGTCGCCGGTCTCGTCGCATACCTGGCCTCGGAGGAGGCGGCGTTCGTCACCGGCGCCAACATCTCGATCAACGGCGGCCAGCACATGTTCTGATCCGCAGGATTTCAACGAAGAACCTCAACACGAAAGGAAACAAAATGACTCAACGCGTAGCTTTCGTCACCGGCGCCATGGGCGGCCTCGGTACCGCCATTTGCCAGGCTTTCGCCAAGGACGGCTACAAGGTGGTCGCGGCCTACCACCCGCAGTTCGACAACAAGGATGCGTGGCTGAAGGAAATGGCCGAGGCCGGCTTCAAGGACTTCATCCCGGTGGCCGGCGACGTCGCCGACATCGAGTCGTGCAAGGCGATGGCCGCCGAGGCCGAGTCCAAGGCCGGCCCGGTCGACATCCTGGTGAACAACGCCGGCATCACGCGCGACCGCATGTTCGCCAAGATGGAGAAGGACCAGTGGGACGCGGTGATCTCCACCAACCTGTCCAGCCTGTTCAACATGACCAAGCAGGTGTCCGCCAAGATGGCCGAGCGCGGCTGGGGCCGCATCATCAACATCTCCTCGGTGAACGGCGTCAAGGGCCAGGCCGGTCAGACCAACTACTCGGCCGCCAAGGCCGGCGTGATCGGCTTCACCAAAGCGCTGGCGCAGGAACTGGCCACCAAGGGCGTGACGGTCAACGCCATCGCCCCGGGCTACGTCGCCACCAAGATGGTGATGGCCATCCGCGAGGACGTGCTGAAGAGCATCGTCGACAGCATCCCGATGAAGCGCCTGGCCAAGCCCGAGGAGATCGGCGCCGCCTGCTCCTACCTGGCCTCCGAGCCGGCCGCCTACATGACCGGCGCCACGCTGAACATCAACGGTGGGTTAAACTTCCAATAACACAAAAAGCAAAACCGGCGTTCCCCGGGCGGGGAACGCCGGGCGACCCTGGGGGGATTTGAAATGGCTGCACCGGTCCGCTTGATCAAGAAATACCCGAACCGCCGTCTCTACGACACCCGCACCAGCACCTACATCACGCTGGCGGACGTCAAGGAGCTGGTGCTGCAGCACGAGAACTTCCAGGTGGTCGATGCCAAGTCCGGCGAGGATCTCACCCGCAGCATCCTGCTGCAGATCATCCTCGAGGAGGAGGCCGGCGGCGCACCGATGTTCACCTCCGACCTGCTGTCGCAGATGATCCGCTTCTACGGCAACGCCATGCAGGGCATGATGGGCAAGTACCTCGAGAGCAACATCAAGGCCTTCGCCGACATGCAGCACAAGCTGCACGAGCAGGCGCGCGTGCTCTACGGCGACAACACCACGGCGAGCAAGGACCTGTGGGCGCAGTTCCTCGGCTTCCAGGGCCCGGCCATGCAGAACATGATGACCGCCTACGTCGAGCAGAGCAGCAAGATGTTCCAGCAGATGCAGGACAGCATGCAGGAACAGACCAAGAAGATGTTCTCGGGACTCCAGTTCCCCGGCTTCCCGCCGCCGGCCGGAGCCGAGAAGGCCGAAGAGAAGAAATGACGGGTCGCGCAAAACGCACTGACGCCCACCCGAAAACCTCCCGCCCGGCCAAGACGCGAATCCCCACCGTCGGCTTCGTCTCCCTCGGCTGCCCGAAGGCGACGGTCGACACCGAACAGATCCTCACGCGCATGCGCGCCGAGGGCTACGAGATTTCCGGCAGCTACGCCGGCGCCGACCTCGTCATCGTCAACACCTGCGGCTTCATCGACGCGGCGGTCGCCGAGTCGCTCGACGCCATCGGCGAGGCGCTCGCCGAGAACGGCAAGGTGATCGTCACCGGCTGCCTCGGCGCCAAGGGCGACGTCGTGCTGGAAGCGCATCCCAGCGTGCTGGCCGTGACGGGCCCCCACGCGGTGCAGGAAGTGATGGACGCCCTGCACGAGCATCTGCCGCCGCTGCACGATCCCTTCGTCGATCTCGTGCCACCCGAGGGCATTCGCCTGACGCCGCGGCATTACGCCTATCTCAAGATCTCAGAGGGCTGCAACCATCG
>DASVZD010000358.1:0-3057 GCA_036391815.1 Rhodocyclaceae bacterium | reverse complement strand
CATCTGCGCCACGGTGGCGGCGCCCGGCTGGTCCTTGAAGCGCACCGCGATCTCGCCGTCGCGGCCGAGCTTGTGCAGCGCCGCCGCCGCCATGCGCCAGGGTTCGCGCGCCGCGCGGTCGCCGCCGGGCAGCGGCAGCATGGGCAGGTGGCCGAGGCGCCGCCAGTGCGCGCCCTGCACCCACAGCAGCTCGCCGCCCCAGGCGGCGCCATCGCTGCCGAGGCCGACGCCGTCGAGCGCGAGGCCGAGCGCCGGTTCCTCGACGCGATGCTCCGCGAGGACGCTCGCCACGTGCGCATGGTGATGCTGGATGCCGAGCAGCGGCACGCCGCGTTCCGCGGCGATGCGCGCCGCGACGCGGGTGGAGTGGAAATCCGGATGGAGGTCGTGGGCGACGATCTCCGGTTCGGTGTCGAGGACGTGCAGCAGGTGCGCGACGCTCTCCTCGAGGAAGCCGCAGGTCGCCGCGTTGTCGAGGTCGCCGATGTGCTGGGAGACGAAGGCCTGGTCGCCGCGCGTGACGCAGATGGTGTTCTTGTACCAGCCGCCCAGCGCCAGCACGCTGGGCCCCGGCTGCGCGAGGCGGATCGCGCGCGGCGTGTAGCCGCGCGCGCGGCGGATGGCCTGGAAGCCTTCGGCGGACGCGCGCACCACGCTGTCGTCGCAGCGTACGACGATGTCGCGGTCGTGCACGAGGCAGGCGTCGGCGATGCCGGCGAGGCGGCGTCCGGCCTCGTCGTTGGCGGTCACCAGCGGCTCGCCGCCCGGATTGGCGCTGGTCATGACCAGCAGCAGGTGCTGGGGCGCGGACAGCCAGGCCGTTCCCTCGGGGCGGCCCGCGGCTTCGTGGAACAGCAGCCACTGGATAGGCGTGTAGGGGAGCATGACGCCGAGCCAGGCCAGGCCCGGGGCGACGCCGGGCAGCGCTTCGTCGGCGCCCGGCTGCTTGCGCAGCAGCACGATCGGCCGCTCGGCGGATTCCAGCTTCTCCCGCTCGGCGGCGGCCAGTTCGGCCAGGCCGGTCACCGAAACCGCATTCGCCGCCATGACGGCGAACGGCTTCTCCTCGCGCGCCTTGCGCTCGCGCAGGCGCGCCACCGCGTCCGCATTGCGCGCGTCGCAGGCGAGATGGAAGCCGCCGAGCCCCTTGATGCCGACGATGGCGCCTTGCTTCAGCAGCCGCAGGGTGCCGGCGATGGCGTCGCCCCCGATCGCCGTCCCGGCGGCGTCGAGCAGTGCGAGCCGAGGACCGCAGGACGGGCAGCAGGTGGTTTCGGCGTGGAAGCGGCGATCCGCCGGGTCCCGGTACTCGCGCGCGCAATCCGAGCAGAGCGGGAAGGACGACAGGCTGGTCTGCGGCCGATCGTAGGGCAGTCGCCGCGTCACCGTGTAGCGCGGCCCGCAATGCGTGCAGGTGATGAAGGCGTGGCGCCAGCGGCGGCTGCCCGGATCGAACAGCTCCGCCAGGCAGTCGGGGCAGATGCCGGTGTCGGGGCCGATGCTGGTCAGCGTGCGCCCGCCGCCGCTCTCGGCGATCACGAACTCGCGGTGGCCGCCGAGGGCGGCATCGGAAACCTCGACCGCATCCACGCGCGCCAGCGGCGGCGCTTCGCGGCGCAGGCGTTCGGCAAAGGCGTCGAGGTTGGCCGGCGTGCCCTCGGCGACGATCTCCACCCCCTCGGCGTCGTTTCTGACCCAGCCGGCGAGCGCGAGGTCGCGCGCCAGGCGCCAGACGAAAGGACGGAAGCCGACGCCCTGGACGACGCCGGTGACGCGCAGCCGTCTTGCCTGGGTCATCCGCGCGCCGCGGCGGCGCCCTTCTCGATCCAGGCCAGCCACTCGTCCATGCCGGCGCCGCTGGTGGCGGAGGTCTGGATGACCTCGATGTCGGGATTGACGCGGCGCGCGTAGGCGATCGCCGCCTCGACGTCGAAGCTGAGATACGGCAGCAGGTCGCACTTGTTGAGCAGCATCAGCCTGGCGGCGGCGAACATGTCCGGATACTTGATCGGCTTGTCCTCGCCCTCGGTGACCGAGAGGATCACCACCTTGTGCGCCTCGCCGAGGTCGAAGGAAGCCGGACAGACGAGGTTGCCGACGTTCTCGATCATCAGCAGCGAGTCGTCCTGCAGCGGCAGCTGTTCGACCGCGTGGCCGACCATGTGAGCATCGAGATGGCAGCCCTTGCCGGTGTTGATCTGGATCGCCGGCGCGCCGGTGGCGCGGATGCGTTCGGCGTCCTGGCTGGTCTGCTGGTCGCCTTCGACGACGGCGACCGGCCTCCTGCCCGCAAGCTGCCCGATGGTCTTGCACAGCAGCGTGGTCTTGCCCGAGCCGGGGCTGGAAACCAGGTTCAGCGCGAAGATGCCGCGCTTGGCGAAGTGAGCACGGTTGGCGCGCGCATAGGCGTTGTTCTTGGCGAGGATGTCCTGCTCGATCTGCACCATGCGGCCCTGGCCGATGCCCGGCGCGTGGCTGTGGGCGGGCGAAATAGGGGACAGACCACGTTTTTCAGCAATGCCGCTGCCGCCCCGGGTTGGCGCATAGGAAAAACGTGGTCTGTCCCCTATTTCGCCGTGCACGTGCTCATGCTCGTGGTCGTGATCGTGCGAATGCAGGTCCTCGCCTTCGATCCGCGTTTCGCCGTGGCCGCAGCCGCAAGTGGTGCACATACCCTTCTCCCGCTCTAATCGACTTCCAGTTCCTTGACCCGCATCTCGGTGCCGCCGGTCACTTCCACCGGCACCGCGCCGCAGTGCCGACAGGCATCGTACACCGCTTCGAGTTCGGTTTCCTTGCCGCACTCGTGGCACAGGCCGCGACCGGGCACGTGGACGATCTCGAAGGCCGCCCCCTCGGCGATGCTGCCGCGCGTGACGGCGTCGAAGCAGAAGGCCAGCGCCTCGGCTTCCACGCCCGACAGGCGGCCGATCTCGACCCAGATGGTCTTGACCCGCTGGAAGCCCTCGCGCGCGGCGGCATCCTCGATGAGTTGCAGCACGCCTTCGGCGATCGACATCTCGTGCATCGGGTTCCCTTCAGCCGCGCAGGCCCAGC
>DASVZD010000357.1:0-14127 GCA_036391815.1 Rhodocyclaceae bacterium | reverse complement strand
GCCGCTGCCCCGGCCGTGCCGGAGCCCATGCCGCAGCCGGCCGCCGCCCCGCTCTCCGCGCCGACGCCCAGCGCGCGCCCGCCCGCCTCCGCGCCGGCCGGCTTCTATGCCGGCAAGGTCGACGCCGAGACCGAGATGCTGGTGCTCGGCGCCGGCCCCGGCGGCTACTCGGCCGCCTTCCGCAGCGCCGACCTCGGCATGAAGACGATGCTGGTGGAGCGCTACGCGACGCTCGGCGGCGTCTGCCTGAACGTCGGCTGCATCCCTTCCAAGGCGCTGCTGCACGTAACCGCGGTGATGGACGAGACCGCGCACATGGCGGACCTCGGCATCGCGTTCGCGCCCCCCCAGGTAGACCTCGACAGGCTGCGCGCGCACAAGGCCAAGGTCGTCGGCAAGCTGACCGGCGGCCTCACCGGCATGGCGAAGGCGCGCAAGGTCGAGGTCGTGCGCGGCTACGGCCATTTCCTCGACGCGAATCACCTGGAGGTCGAGGAGACGACGGGCAGCGGCCAGGAGAAGACCGGCGCGAAGAAGGTGATCCGCTTCGCCAAGTGCATCATCGCGGCCGGCTCCGCCGCCGTGCACCTGCCCTTCCTGCCCAAGGACCCGCGCATCGTCGATTCGACCGGCGCGCTGGAACTGCGCGGCCGGCCTGCGAAGCTGCTGGTGATCGGCGGCGGCATCATCGGGCTGGAGATGGCGACCGTCTATTCGACGCTCGGCGCCCGCGTCGAGGTCGTCGAAATGCTCGACCGGCTGATGCAGGGGCCGGACCGCGATCTCGTCAAGGCGTGGGAGAAGCAGAACACCCACCGCTTCGACAAGATCATGCTGAAGACCAGGACCACCGCGGTCGAGGCCAAGGACGACGGCCTCTGGGCCAGCTTCGAAGGCGACGACGCGCCTGCCGAGTCGCAGCGCTACGACATGATCCTGCAGTCGGCCGGGCGCAGCCCGAACGGCCGCAAGATCGACGCCGACAAGGCGGGGGTCAAGGTCGACCAGCGCGGCTTCATCGCGGTCGACGGCCAGATGCGCACCAGCGTCCCGCACATCTTCGCCATCGGCGACATCGTCGGCAACCCGATGCTGGCGCACAAGGCCGTGCATGAGGCGCACGTCGCGGCGGAAGCCGCAGCCGGCGAGAAGAGCCACTTCGACGCGCAGGTGATCCCCGGCGTCGCCTACACCAATCCCGAGGTAGCCTGGGTCGGCCTGGGCGAGGACGAGGCGAAGATCGCGGGCCGCAAGATCAGCGTGGCGAAATTCCCCTGGGCGGCCTCCGGCCGCGCCATCGCCAACGGCGCGGAGTACGGCTTCACCAAGCTGGTGTTCGACGAGGAGACGCACCGGGTGGTCGGCGGCAGCATCGTCGGGCCGAACGCCGGCGACATGATCGGCGAGGTGGCGCTGGCGATCGAGATGGGCTGCGACGCCGTCGACATCGGCAAGACCATCCACCCGCACCCGACGCTGGGCGAGACCATCGGCCTCGCCGCCGAAGTGGCCGAGGGCAGCTGCACCGACCTGCCGCCGCCGCGGAAGAAGTAGCTATACTTTCGCCATCCTGAAGCCCGGCCCGGCCGGGCTTCTTTTTGCGGAGATGACAGCGTGACCCAGGACGAACTCAAGCAGGCCGTGGCGCGTGCCGCGTGCGAATACGTGGCGGCCAAGCTGCCGAACGACGGCATCCTCGGCGTCGGCACCGGCTCGACGGCGAACTTCTTCATCGACGAGCTGGTGGCGATCAAGTACAAGATCGGCGGCGCCGTCGCCAGCTCGGAGGCGACGCGCAAGCGCCTCGAAGGCCACGGCATCCGCGTGTTCGACCTCAACGACGTCGGCAGCATGTCGATCTACGTCGACGGCGCCGACGAGATCGACGGCGGCTTCAACATGATCAAGGGCGGCGGCGGCGCGTTGACGCGCGAGAAGATCGTCGCCGCCGTGGCGCACAGCTTCGTCTGCATCTGCGACGCCAGCAAGCTGGTCGAGGTGATGGGCAAGTTCCCGCTGCCCGTCGAAGTGGTCCCGATGGCCCGCGCCTACGTGGCTCGCGAAATCGAGAAGCTCGGCGGCAAGCCGAAGCTGCGCGAAGGCTTCACCACCGACAACGGCAACGTGATCCTCGACGTGCACGGCCTGTCGATCACCGACCCCAAGGGGCTGGAAGCCCAACTGAACCAGATCGTCGGCGTCGTCACCAACGGCCTGTTCGCCCAGCGCGGCGCCGACGTGCTGCTGCTCGGCACGCCGGAGGGCGTGAAGACCACCACCCGCTGAGGGTTTCCTGCGCCGGAAACTACAAGGGCCGCGCAAGCGGCCCTTTTGCTTTGATGCGCTGGCGGCTCAGCCCTTCGGCGGCACGTAGCCCTGCACTTGCGCGGCGCCTTCGCCGAAGAAGTGCTTCTCGACCTGCTCGGCCAGGTACTTGCGGTGCTGCGGATCGGCCAGGTTCAGCCGGTTCTCGTTGATGATCATCGTCTGCAGCCGGATCCACTGCTGCCAGGCCTCCTTCGAGACGCTCTCGAACAGGCGCTTGCCCAGTTCGCCGGGCATGGGCGGGAAATCGAGACCTTCGGCCTCGCGGCCGAGCTTGATGCATTTGACGGTACGCGCCATGGAGTTTCCTTCCTATATCGATGGTTGGATTCTAGCGGAAAACGGCGCCCCGTCGGCAGCGCTGCGCGGGGGCCCGGAATACCGGAAATAAGTAATAGAACCAACGGCGAACCGCCTTACCGGCACGTTGCAAATGCCACAAGCATTATGATATTTTCATTTCTCCATTTCCGAACTGCGCCGCCTGCCCATGAAGAGATCCCGCCGATTGGCAGTTCTTCTCGTCCCGGCAATCGCCGCCTGTTCGGCCATCCCGCTGACCGTCGAGAACGCTGGGGGTCCGTCGGCGCCACCCGCGGCGAGCGGTCCGGCCGGGATCCCTGCACTGGTGCAGTCGAGCCTGGCGCTGGCGCCGCCCCGGCCGGCGCCGGCGGTCGAAACCTACAGCGTCGTGGTGAACAACGTCGACGCGCACGATCTGCTGTTTGCGCTGGCGCGCGACGCCAAGGTGAACGTGGACATCCATCCGGGAATCAGCGGCAGCGTGACGCTGAACGCGGTGGACCAGACGCTGCCGCAAATCCTCACGCGCATCTCCCGGCAGGTCGATATGCGCTGGGAACTCGATGGGCCCAACCTCGCCGTCATGCCGGACACGCCGTTCCTGCGCATCTACCAGGTCGACTACGTCAACATGGCGCGCGACACCAGCGGCGCGGTCACGGTCGCCACGCAGATCGCGACGACCGGCGCGGCCGGGATCGATGCCGCCGCCAGTTCCGGCGGCAGCAACAATTCGCTGACGAAGATCGAGAACAAGGCCCAGCATCGTTTCTGGGAGACGCTCGACCGGAACCTCAAGGACCTGCTCCGCGAGACCGACAAGATCCTGCCCGAGGGCTCGAACGAAACCATCGTGGAACACCAGGACCAGCAGAGCGCCACGGTGGCGGTTCCCCAGGTACCGCAGCGCAGCCGCGGCCGCAATAACCAGGGCAGCGCCGGCACGCCGCCGCCGCGGCCGGCGAACGTGCAGGAGTCGGGCACGACCATCGTCCGGCGCGCCACCTTCCGGGAAGCAGCCTCGGTGATCGTCAACGCCGAGGCGGGCATCGTCAGCGTGCGCGCCACGTCGCGGCAGCACGAGAAGGTGCAGGAGTTCCTCGACCGTGTCTCGGCGAGCGCGCATCGCCAGGTGCTGATCGAGGCGACCATCGCCGAGATCGCGCTAAGCGATCGCTACCAGGAAGGCATCAACTGGCAGAGCCTGCGGACGCTGCGTCCCGGCAGTCCCGCCGCGGGATTCTCGGTTGCCGAGCGCCCCACCGGACTCGACGCCGCGGGGCGCGCACCCGATCCCTTTGCCGCGTCCGGCAATGCCTTCCTGCTCAACTACGTGGCGCCGGGCCTCGGCATTTCGGCCACGCTTTCGCTGCTGGAGACCTTCGGCAAGGTGAAGGTGATCTCCAGTCCGAAGCTCTCCGTCATCAACAACCAGACGGCCGTGCTCAAGGTGGTCGACAACCTGGTCTATTTCACCGTCAAGGCCGATACCACCTCCAACCAGACCACCACCACCACGACCTACACGACCAACCTCTATTCGGTTCCGGTCGGGCTGGTCATGAACGTGACGCCGCAGGTCGGCGCCAACGACACGGTGCTGCTCAATCTCCGGCCCAGCATTTCGCGCCAGTACGCCACCATCGAGGATCCGAATCCCGACCTGCAGCGGCTCAACATCCGCAACCGGATACCCGTGATCCGCACCCGCGAGATGGAATCGGTGATCAGGGTGGACAGCGGCGCCGTTGTCGTCATGGGCGGGTTGATGGAGGACGGCAGCGACCAGTCGTCGGAGGGCGTGCCGGTGCTGTCCTCCCTGCCGGTGCTCGGCCGCCTGTTCAGCAGCCGCGACGAGACCCGCACCAAGACGGAGCTGGTGGTCTTCCTGCGCCCGGTGGTGACGAACGACGCGGGCGTCGCCGATGCCGTCCGCTACCGCAACCTGATGTCGCGGGCGGCAGCGGAACCCCCGGGAGCCGAGCGCCGATGAGCGCCCGGGCACCGACGCCGGGGCAGTTGGGGCGCTGCGCGCTCGCGGCCTGCGCCGCGCTGCTGGCGACCGGCGCCGCAGCGGACAAGGCGGCCTCCTCGGCAACGCCGGCCGTCCGCATGACGCGCTCCACGCCCAAACTGCACGCCGGCCTGCGCCTCGGCTTCGAGGCGTACCGCGGCGGCGACCTCGCGGCGGCCGAAGCCCAATACGGCGAGGCGTTGAAGGCGGAGCCGGGCAACCGGCATGCGCTGCATGGCGCCGCGCTGGTCGCGCTGCGCAAGGGCGAGCGCGACAGGGCCGAGGAGTTCTACCGGCGCGCGGTGCTCGCCGATCCCCGCGACGCCGTCGCCCAATCGGGACTCATCGCACTGCGCGGCGGCGGCGCTGCCGCCGCGGCCGAAGCCCGCCTGAAGTCGCTCATCGCCGAACAGCCCGACGAACCGAGCCTGCAGTTCGCGATCGGCAACGTCTATGCGTCTTCAGGCCGCTGGCGGGATGCCCAGCAGGCCTTCTTCAGCGCCCACTCGGCCGCGCCGGACCAGCCCGACTACCTGTTCAACCTGGCGGTGAGCCTCGACCACCTCAACCAGCGGACGCTGGCGCGCCGCTACTACGAGAAGGCCGTGGCAGCGGCCGCCGGAAATCCGGCGGCGTTCGATCCGAGCCAGGCCGCTCTGCGACTGCAGGAGCTTCGCTGACATGGCCGATCTCATTCCCGCTTCCCCTGCGTCGCCGCGTCCGCGGCGACTGATCGGCCAGGTGCTGCTGTCGCAGGGCGTGGTCAGCGAGGACCAGTTGCGCATCGCGCTGCTCGAGCAGGCGCGCTCCTACCAGTTGCTGGGGCGGCTGCTGGTCGCGCTCGGCTTCATCTCGGAGTCCATCCTGCGGGAGGCGCTCAGCGAGTCGCTGGGACAGAAGGCGGTCGACCTGAGCCAGGCCGTGGTGGATGCGGGTGCCGTCCGGATGGTTCCCCGCGAGACCGCCGAACAGCACCGGCTACTGCCGCTCGACTATGTCGCCGGCGAGGGCCGCTTCACGGTGGCGCTTTCGGACACCAGCGACATCGTGGCGCTCGACAAGCTGCGCATGACGCTGCCGCCGCAGACGACCATCGAAGTCCTGCTGGCGGGCGAAGCCGACATCGCGCGCAGCATCGACCGCCACTACGGCCACGAATTGTCCATCGACGGCATCCTGCAGGAGATCGAGGGCGGAGACCTGGACCGCGCCGCCGCCGGCGCGTCCTACAGCCACCCCGTGGTGCGGCTGATCGATGCGCTGCTGACCGACGCCGTCAAGCGCGACGCCTCGGACATTCATTTCGAGCCGGAGGCGAACTTCCTGCGCATCCGCTACCGCATGGACGGGATGCTGCGGCAGATACGCGCGCTCCACAAGTCCTACTGGTCGGCCATGGCGGTTCGCATCAAGGTGATGAGCGGCATGAACATCGCCGAAACGCGCGCGCCCCAGGATGGCCGCATCTCGCTCACCATCAGCGGCAGGCCGGTGGACTTCCGCGTCGCCAGCCAGCCGACGCTGCATGGAGAAAACCTGGTGCTGCGCGTGCTGGACCGCCACAAGGGCATCGTGCCGCTCGCCCGCCTGGGTTTCGACGAGCCGCAGCTCGATGCCCTGAAGCAGATGATCGCCCGCCCCGAAGGCATCCTGCTGGTCACGGGCCCCACCGGGAGCGGGAAGACGACGACGCTCTACTCGCTGCTCAGCCACATCAACTCCGAAGGCATCAACATCATGACGCTCGAGGATCCGGTCGAATATCCGATGGCCATGTTGCGCCAGACCTCCGTGGGGGAATCGGCGAAAGTCGATTTCGCGGACGGCATCCGCGCCATCATGCGGCAGGACCCCGACGTCATCCTGGTCGGGGAGATCCGCGACGCGGAGACCGCCACCATGGCCTTCCGCGCGGCGATGACCGGCCACCAGGTGTTCTCGACGCTGCACAGCAACTCGGCAGTCGGCGCGATTCCGCGATTGCTGGACATCGGCATCCGGCCCGACATCATGGCCGGCAATATCATCGGGGTGGTCGCCCAGCGCCTCGTGCGCCGGCTCTGCCCGCACTGCCGCAAGCCGCATCCCGCCGACATCCGCGAACGCCGGCTGCTCGGCCGGGAAGACGACGGCCCCGCGCCGCTGATCTACCGCGCGAGCGGCTGCCAGCACTGCGGTTTCCAGGGCTATCGCGGCCGCCTCGCGATCATGGAGCTGTTGCAGCTTGACGCCGAGGTCGATGAACTCGTCGCGCGCGGCGCAACGGCGCGGGAAATCCGCCACGCCGCCCTGGCCGGCGGCTTCCGCCCCCTCGCCGCCGAGGGCGTCCGCCAGGTGCTCGAGGGCGCCACGTCGCTCGCGGAAGTGGCCCGGGTGGTCGACCTGTCGGGCCGCTCCTGATGGTCCTGTTCGGTTATCGCGCCATGACGGCGGGCGGCGCCGTCGTGGCGGGCAGCCTGGAGGCCGCCAATGCGGAGGATCTCGAGGCGCGCCTCGCCCGCCTCGGCCTCGACCTGATCGATGCCCGCAGGCGGCGCCGGCGTCCCCGGTTCGGCGGCGGCATCCCGCGCCGCGCCCTGATCAACTTCTGCTTCCACCTGGAACACCTCGTCAGCGCCGGGGTGCCGATCATCGAGGCCCTGAAGGACCTGCGCGACAGCGTTCCGCATCCCGGCTTCCGGGCGGTGCTTGCCTCCATGGTCGAGAGCGTGGAGGCCGGCAAGCGCCTGTCCGAGGCAATGGCCATGCATCGCCGCATCTTCGATCCGGTGACGGTCAACCTGGTCCGCGCCGGGGAGGACAGCGGCAAGCTGCCCGAGATACTCGCCAGCCTGGTCGCTTCGCTCAAGTGGCAGGACGAACTGGCATCCCACGCGCGCCGGCTGGCCACCTATCCGTCGATCCTGGCGGTCGTGACGCTCGCCCTGGTCGTCTTCATGATGACCTATCTCGTTCCCAAGCTGACCGTCTTCCTGCAGGGAATGGGGCAGGAACTGCCCTGGCACACGCAGCTGCTCATCGCGGTTTCCCGCTTCGTCGTCGACAACTGGCCGGCGCTCGCCGGCATGCCGGCGCTGCTGCTGACGGCCGCGGTCCTGGTCCTGCGGCGCAGCGCCCGGGCGCGGCTCGTTTGGGATGGCGCCAAGCTGCGCGCGCCGCTGATCGGCAACATCCTGCGCCGCATCATCCTGGCCCGGTTCGCGAACGTCCTGGCCCTGCTCTACGGCGCCGGGCTCTCGGTGCTCGATGCCTTGCAGGCAACCGAGAAGGTGGTGGGCAACGCGGCGATAGCGCGCGGCCTGCGGCACGCCCACAGGCTGATCTCCGGCGGCGAGACCATCGCCTCCGCGTTCGATCGCGTCGCCCTGTTCCCGCCGCTGGTCATCCGCATGCTGCGGGTCGGCGAGAGCACCGGCGCGCTCGACCGAGCACTGCTCAACGTCGGCTACTTCTTCAATCGGGACGTGCGGGAAGCCGTCGAGCGGCTCCAGGCCATGGTCGAGCCCGTCATCGTGGTCCTGATCGGCGGTGTCGTCGGCTGGATCATGCTGTCGGTGCTCGGACCGATCTACGAAGCCATCGCGAAGCTCGGCGTGTGACCGATGAAGGCCTTGCGCGTCCTCCTGCTCGATTCCTGCGGCCTCACCGCCTATCGCTGCACGGGCCGCGCGAGCGAAGCGGAAGCGGTGTTCCCGGAGGCGTCCGCCGCGTTCGCCGCCTATCTGGATTTGCATGCCGGCGACGTCTTCGCCTTGCTGGTCAACCTGCCGGAGGAAAGCTTCGAGCCTGAAGCCATCCCCCACGTCTGGCTGGGACGCGAGGCGATGCTGGCCCGCAAGCGCTCGCGGCACGCGCACGGCAGCCCGTACTGCATCGCCCTGCCGCAGGGACGCCAGCCGGACGGACGGCGCGACGACCGCTTTCTCTTTGCGGCACTGGCCGGCGCCCGCACCATCGCGCCCTGGCTGCAAAGACTCGAGCATTGCCAATCGGCACTGCGCGGCATCTACTCGCTCCCCCAGCTCGCGCCCAGGCTTGGCCTGGGCGGCGGCGCAGCCCAGGTCCTCGCCAGCCCGACGCGTGGCGGCCTTCGCCAAACCGTGCTGATCGACGGCCGCCTGCGCTTCTCGCGTCTCACGGCGCTGCCGGCGGACGCCGACGTGGCGGCCGCCTGCCTGATGGAAGCCACCAACCTGCGCCGCTATCTGTGCGGGCAGCGCCTGATCGAGCGCGAGGCTCCGCTGCCCGTGCGCATCCTCGCCGACTCCGCGCGCATCGAGCAGTTTCGCGGCCATTGCCGCGACACGGAGGAACTGCGGTTCGAGCTCGTCGAGCTTGCCGCGGAAGCGTCGCGCCGCCGCCTGGCCCACTCGTTCGAACGATGCCAGGCAGACGCGCTCTTCGCGCATCTGCTCGCGTACAGCCCGCCGAAGGAGCAGTTCGGGCCGGCAGGATCGCGGCAGTACTGGCGCGCGCTGCTGTGCCGGAGAGCCCTCGACGGCGTCGCCATGGCCGCAGCCGCCGCGGCCTCGGTCGCGGTTGCCGTCGTGCTCCCGCACTCCCTCCAGCTGCGGGAGGCCGCCGCGCAATTGCGCGCCGCCAACGACGCGGCTGCGCGCGGCACGGATGGCGCGACAGGGATGAGCGGGGGCCCGGCCGACATATCGTCCGGTGAACTCGGCGATCTGGCCGGCGCACATGCCGCCCTGGTCCGGCTGGCGCCGGGACCCCGTCCCCTGCTGGCCCGGCTTGGCCGCGCACTCGACGAGGTCGGCGCGGTCGAGCTGGAAAGTCTCGATTGGCGGATCGCCGGGGAATTCGAGAACGACAAGGGCGGCTACGCAGTGCTCGAAGTGAAGGGCAGCGCGACCGACGCCGACCCGCGCACCCAGGGCGAGCGCCTCAAGCAGTTGGAAGACCGGCTCGGCGCGGATGGCCTCCGGGTGGCCATGGTCGCAGCGGCGCCGGGCCGAGCGGCAGGCGCCGATGAACCGGCCGCGCGGAGCTTCGTGATGCGCCTGGGCCAACGGCTGTGAAACGCGTCCCGCCCGCGCTGCGCCGCAGCCTGCTGCGCTGCCTGCTGGTCCTCGGCGCCGCAGCTGCGGTCTCAATCGGGCTGGCCCGCTTCGCCGCGACGGCGGCGGCGGACCATGCGACGGAGAGCGCGCGCCGCGACGGCCTGCTTCCCCGGCGCGCGCCGGTCGGCGCTGCGTCGGCGCTCGCCGGGCGCGCCTTATATCTGGAACTGGTCGACCGCGGCGCGATCTCCGCCGGCAATCCGCCGGACTGGCCGGAACGCCTTGCCCGCCTGGAAGACCGCTACCAGCTGGCCGACGTCCGCTACGAGCTCGGGCCGGAGCGAGCGGACGCGCTGCTGCCCGGGACGGCGGCACACGATTTCATGGCGGCGCCGATGAGCCTTCGCCTCGGCCTTCGGCACGAGCAGCAACTGCTCGACTTCCTCGACGGCCTCGTCGCCTCGGGTCCCGGGGTGGCGCGGATCAAAGCGTGCAGCGTGGCGAGGGCGGCGGCCTCCGAGGAGCCGCCCGGCGTCCGGCTCGTCGCCACCTGCGTCATCGACTGGGTCAGTCTGCGGCGGAAGGCATGAAGAGGATGCTCTTCCTGCTGGCGGCCGCCGGCTGCTGCATGGGCGCCCGGGCCGAACCGATCGGGCGGCTGTTCTTCACGCCCGAGCAGCGGATCTTGTTCGACCTGGAATACCGGAGCGCAATGGCGCCTTCGCCGCACGATCGCATACGGCTCGACGGCACCGTCCTCCACGGCGAGGCCGGGCGCACCTACTGGATCAACGGCCGCCCCTTCTCGCCGGTTCCCGCCCTCGGCCGCATCGGCGGACTCCGGGTCGGCGAGACGATCGACACGCGCACACGGCAGACGACGGACATCGTCCCCGATGGAAGCATTGCCCCGCGGCGCTGATGCCACCCGGCCGCGCAGGGCGCAACGGGGCTACGTCCTCGTCGTGGTCATGGCAGCCATTGCGGCGGCCAGCCTGGTCCTGGCGATGGACGGCCTCGATGCGCGGCGCGCAAAGCTCCGCCGGGCGGAGGCCGTGGCTGCCGACCTGCAGGCCGCGAAGACGGCCTTGATCGGCTACGCGGCCAGCTATCGCGATCTCCACGCAGACCAGAATTTCGGCCATCTGCCATGCCCCGATACGACGGGTTCCGGTATCGGAAAGACCCCGTGCGGCCAGGCGGGCCAGATGGCGATCGGCTTGTTCCCCCACAAGACGCTGGGGCTGCCCCAGCTGCGCGACGCGGATGGCAACTGCTTCTGGTATGCCGTGGCAGGACGTTTCAAGAGCAATCCCAAGGCCCTTCCGCTCAACTGGGACACGCAGGGCGAGTTCGAGGTGCGCTCGGCTGCCGGCACCATCCTGGGAACTCCCGACGATGCCAATGGCGGCGTCGCTGCCCTCGTGATCGCACCGGGTTCCCCGCTTCCCGGGCAGCGGCGCACCGCGCCGGGCTGTTCGGTCCCGCCCGAGCAGGCAAGAGCGTATCTCGAACCGAGCGGAGCGAGTTTCACGGCGAGTCCGGCGACCGATTCGACGGGCACCCTGGCGGTGAACGATCGCGCCGTTTGGGTCACCCCCCATGAAATCTTTGAAGCCGTGACGGCGCGAGGCGACTTCGCCCGCTTCATCAACGACGGCATCGCCGCGCTGGCTTCGGCTCTGGGCACCCTGCGTCCCGCATCCCAGAATGGGCTGCTGCCGGCCGTCAACCCCTTCGCCAGGCAGGCTGCGGCATTCGACTTCTACGACGGCTGGAAGGACCAGTTCCGCTATCTGCGATGCCAGCACGACGGCTGCTACGCCGATGCGGCCGGCAACCGCTACAGCGCGCTGCTGCTGTTCGGCGGACGCAGCGTGACGGGAAGGCCGCGCCCGGGCACGGGCCGCCGCCTGTCCGACCACTTCGAGTCCGCGCTGGCGCTGGCCGAAGGCAGGGAATTCGCCCCTTGCGCCGCGGATCCCGTTTCCTTCGACAACTCGTCCGCCGCGGCTCGGGCGGCCGACATGGCACTATGCCTCTCCCCCTACTCTCCGTGATGCTGCGGCGGCGGTCCCCAACGGGCGCGACCGGCTTCAGCCTGGTGGAACTGGCGGTCGCACTCGCCATCGTCGGCCTGGTGCTCGGCAGCCTGACTCTTCCCTTGTCGGCACAGAACGACCTACGCATGCGGCGCGAGACCGACAAGGCGCTGGGCGACATCCGCGATGCGCTGATCGGCTTTGCCATCGTGAACGGGCGCCTGCCGTGTCCTGCGGTCGCCACGATGGCGGCCGGCGAAGCGGGCGCCGGTTCGGAGGCCAGAAACGACAGGGGCTGCCTCTGCGCCCGCGACAGCGGCAGCGCCGACGCCGCGGGCGAGGATTGCGCGAGGCAGGCGGTCACCGGTGTGCTTCCATGGAACACCCTGGGATTGCCGGAAACCGATTCCTATGGCCGCCGCTTCACCTACGGACTCGATCCGCGCTTCGGCCGCCTCCCCGGGCAGGGCGCGTTCGGATGCGAGCCGGCGGCGATTCCGCTTCGCAGCGGCTTTGCCCTCTGCTCCTCCGGCCGCATCGCGATCAAGGCGGGAAGCGGCGGCGCGTCGCTCGTCAGCGGCGGCACGCCGGCTATCGTGGTTTCCCACGGCAGGAACGGCTATGGCGCCTACGCTCCCCAGGGACTCCGCATCCAGACGCAGCCGGCGGCCGACCCGGGCGAGCAGGAGAACGCCAACGGGGACGAGACCTTCGTCAGTAATCCGGGTTTCGACGACCAGCTGGTCTGGATCGCCACGCCGATCCTGATGCAGCGGATGCTGGCCGCCGGCATGCTGCCGTAGGCGGCCGACGGGTATATTTTGCCTAGGAGAAAGATATGACCACGCGACAAACCGGCTTCACGCTCGTCGAGATCGCCATCGTGCTGATCATCGTGGGCCTCTTGATGGGCGGCGTGATGAAGGGCCAGGAACTAATCGACAACGCAAAGGTGAAGAACCTGGTCGCGGACTTCCGCAACGTCCCCATCTATCTCTACACCTACCAGGACAAGTTCAAGGCGCTGCCCGGCGACGATGCCGGCGTCGACGCCCACCTGGGCGCCAAGCTCTGCCCCTCGGGCTGCCGGGCGACGAGCGCCGATGCCGTCCCGGGGAACGGCATCATCGAGGGGAACTGGAACAGCGCGGCCAAGGGGGACGAGTCGTTCCGCTTCTGGCAGCACGTCCGGCTGGCCGGCCTCGCCGCCGGCCCCAGCGACGTCAATGACGCCGACTACCTGCCGCACAATGCCGTCGGCGGCCAGCTCGGGGTGACCGCAGGCAACTATTCGCCGATCGGCACGCTGCGCGGCGCCTATGTCCTATGCTCGCGCGGCATCGCGGGAAAGTTCGCCAAGCAGATCGACATCGCCCTCGACGACGGGAACACCGCCACGGGATCGATCCAGGCCATGGCGAATGCCGCGGCCAGCGCCCCTGCCGGCATCCCGGCCGCAGGTTCCGACGGCATCGACAACGACCTGCCCTACACCGTGTGCATGGCCTTCTAGCGCTGGCCGGCTAGGCCCCGCGCAGCAGGCGTTCCTCGCTCTTGGTCAGGGCCTCCCGCACGCCGAGCAGCACGACGACGTCGTCGGCCTCCAGCCGCAGTTCCGGTCCCGCCGCCAGGCCGCGCCGGCTGCGCCGGCGCACGGTCGATACCCGCGCGCCGAGCGAGTCGAGCTGCAGCTCGCCGAGGCTGCGGCCGACCGCGTAGGCGCCGGGCGCGATGGAGACGGCCTTCATGCGCGTCTGCTGGGCGTCGTGCAGCCCGTCGCCGGCGTCGCTGGCCCCGTGGAAGAAGCCGCGCAGAAGCTCGTAGTGCTTTTCGCGCAGCTCGCGCAGGCGCTTGATCACGCGGTGCATCGGCACGCCGAGCAGGGCCAGGGCGTGCGTCGCCAGCATGACGCTGGATTCGAGCGCTTCCGGCACGACTTCCGCGGCGCCCGCGGCGAGCAGCCGCTCGGCGTCGTCCTGCTCGCGGGCGCGCACGACGACCGGGATGTCGCCGCGCACTTGCCGGATCCGGGCCAGCGCCCGCAGCGCCGCCTCCAGGTCCGCGAAGGTGATGACCACCACGCTGGCGCGCTTGAGGCCCGCGGCCAGCAGGATCTCGCTGCGCGTGCAGTCGCCGAAGACGACCGGCTCCCCGGCGCTCGCCGCGCCGTGCACGCGCTCGGGATCGCTGTCGAGCGCCACGTAGGAGATGCCTTCGTTCTCCAGGAAGCGCGCCAGGTGTTGCCCCGTGCGCCCGTAGCCGCACAGGATGGCGTGCTTCTCGGCCGACACCGTGCGCGCCGCGATCTGCGTGAGCTGCATCGAGCGCAGCAGCCATTCGGACGCCACCAGGCGCATGACGATGCGATCGGAGAAATGCACGATCAGCGGCGCCAGCACCAGCGACAGGACCAGGGCGGCGAGCA
>DASVZD010000356.1:0-3648 GCA_036391815.1 Rhodocyclaceae bacterium | reverse complement strand
TTTGGACTTCGACATCTTCTCGCCGTGCTCGTCGCGGATGAGCCCGTGGATGTAGACGTCCCGGAAGGGAACATCACCCATGAACTTCAAGCCCATCATCATCATCCGGGCGACCCAGAAGAAGATGATGTCGAAGCCGGTGACCAGCACGCTGGTGGGCAGGTACATGTCCAGCTCGGGGGTCTTGTCCGGCCAGCCCAGGGTGGAGAAGGGCCATAGCGCGGAGGAGAACCAGGTGTCGAGCACGTCCTCGTCGCGGGACAGCTTCTTGCCCGCGCCGGCCTGCTGCTGCGCTTCCTCCTCGTTGCGTGCGACGTAGACGTTGCCGTCCTCGTCGTACCAGGCCGGAATGCGGTGACCCCACCACAGCTGGCGCGAAATGCACCAGTCCTGGATGTTTTCCAGCCACTGGTTGTAGACGTGGGTCCAGTTTTCCGGCACGAACTTCACTTCGCCTCGGGCGACGACGTCCAGGCCGCGCTTGGCGAGGCCGTCCATGGCGACGTACCACTGGTCGGTGAGCATGGGTTCGATCACGGTGTGGGTGCGGTCGCCGCGCGGTACCATCAGCTTGTGCGGCTTGACCGACACCAGCAGGCCGGCGGCTTCGAGGTCGGCGACGATCGCCTTGCGGGCGTCGTAGCGGTCCATGCCGCGGTACTTCTCGGCGCCATGCTCGTTGATGCGCGCATCGAGCGTGAAGATGTTGATCGGCACGAGGCCGTGGCGGTGGCCGACCTGCCAGTCGTTGAAATCGTGTGCCGGCGTGATCTTGACGCAGCCGGTGCCGAACTCGCGGTCGACGTAGCTGTCGGCGATGATCGGGATGCTGCGGCCGGTCAGCGGCAGATGGACGTGCTTGCCCACCAGATCCCTGTAGCGCTCGTCGTCGGGATTCACCGCGACGGCGACGTCGCCCAGCATGGTTTCGGGGCGCGTCGTGGCGACGACGAGGCCGCCTTCGCCTTCGGCGAACGGATAGCGGATCTCCCACATCGAGCCGTCTTCCTCCTCGCTGACGACTTCGAGGTCGGACACGGCGGTGAGCAGCTTCGGATCCCAGTTGACCAGGCGCTTGCCGCGATAGATCAGGCCTTCCTTGTAGAGCCGGACGAAGGTCTCGGTGACGATCTTCGACAGCCCGGCATCCATGGTGAAGCGCTCGCGCGTCCAGTCGGGCGAGGTGCCGAGGCGGCGCATCTGCTTGGTGATGGTGTTGCCCGAGTATTCCTTCCACTCCCATACCTTCTCGAGGAACTTCTCGCGGCCGAGGTCGTGGCGCGAGATGCCCTGCGCGTCGAGCTGGCGCTCGACGACGATCTGGGTGGCGATGCCGGCGTGGTCGGTACCGGGCTGCCACAGCGTGTTGTCGCCGCGCATGCGGTGGTAGCGCGTCAGCGCGTCCATCAGCGTCTGGTTGAAGCCGTGGCCCATGTGCAGCGTGCCGGTGACGTTGGGCGGCGGCAGCAGGATGCAGAAGTTGTCCTGCTTGGCGGTGTCGAGGCCGGCCTTGAAGTAGCCGCGGCTTTCCCACTCGGGGTAGCGGCGACGTTCGATGTCGGCGGGATCGAAGCTTTTTGCGAGTTCCATGTCGTGCGGCGAAGGGAGGCGCCGCCAGCGCGGCGCGAAGCCGCGAATTATACCCGCGCCAATGGGGTCAATCGCCGCCGCTGCCGGGCTTGTCGCCCTGCCTGGCGGCCTCGAGGAGCTCCTGCAGGCGCGGCAGCAGTTCGGTGCGCGCCTTGGCGGAAAGCTGGAGGATCAATTGGTCGGTGATGCCGTCCAGCACGTGCTGGAGGTGCAGCGGCATGTCGCGGTCGAGCCAGGATTCCACCTCGGCCGCCAGGTCGCGGCGCAGCGCGGCGACATCGACGCTGCTGGGCGTCGCGGCTTCGGGGATCGCGTCGGGGCTGACCACCTCGGTCAACAGCGGGATGTCCTCGTCCGTACTGCCCTCGGGCGCCAGGCCTTTGGCGCCATCGGGGTCGTTGGCGCCCCCGGCGACGAAGATGCGGCGACGGCGCATCAGCGCGTCGGCCTTCCTCAGCACGTCGTCGTCGCTTTCGGCCACGTCAGCCGCAGTCCCCGGCCGCGTGGTTCTCGACGGCATAGCCGCGTTCGCGATAGAAGCGGAAGCGTTCCCGGGCGGGCAGGCGATCGTCGTCGTCGGTGCTGACGAATTCCACCAGCTCCTCGAAGCGGGAAAAACCGGGCGGAACCTCGTGCGACAGGTTCAGCAGGCAGCGGTCCTGCGGCAGCGTATCGAGGCTGCCGGCGATCAATACCGGGGTCTGGGCGGCGAGCGCGGAATCGGCGCGGCAATGGGGGAGAAAGCCCGTGGCCGGCTGGGTCCACAGCAGGCGGTCGAAGCGCTCGGCGACGCCGGGATCGGGAGCGAACACCAGGACCGGCTGCTTGCGCCAGGCGCCGGCCAGCCAGGCGGCCGCGGCCTGGAGGCGGTCCTCCGCGTTGGAGTAGAAGTGGATGCGGGTCACGCCTTGTCGGCCGCGCGGGCCATCAGGAAATGCGTCAGTTGCGGCACGGGCCGTCCGGTCGCGCCCTTCTCCTTGCCCGACTTCCATGCGGTGCCGGCGATGTCGAGGTGCGCCCATTCGTATTTCTTGGCGAAGCGCGACAGGAAGCAGGCGGCAGTGATGGTGCCGGCGGGGCGACCGCCGATGTTCGCCATGTCCGCGAAGTTGCTCTGCAGCTGCTCCTGGTAATCGTCCCATAGCGGCAGCTGCCAGGCGCGGTCGTAGGCTTCCTGCCCGGCCTCGAGCAGTTCCCGGGCCAGGCCGTCGTCGTTGGCAAGCAGTCCCGTCACGATGTGCCCGAGCGCGATGACGCAGGCGCCGGTCAGGGTGGCGACATCGACGACGCACGCGGGCTCGAGGCGCTCGACGTAGGTGAGCGCGTCGCACAGGATCAGCCGGCCTTCGGCGTCGGTGTTGAGGATCTCGACGGTCTGCCCCGACATCGAGGTGACGATGTCGCCGGGCTTCGAGGCGCCGCCGCCGGGCATGTTCTCGGTGGTGGGCACGATGACCACGACGTTCAGCGGCAGCTTCATCTGGGCGGCAGCCTTCAGCGTGCCGAGGACCGAGGCGGCGCCGCACATGTCGTACTTCATCTCGTCCATCTCGGCGGCGGGCTTGAGCGAGATGCCGCCGGTGTCGAACGTGATGCCCTTGCCGACGAGGACGATGGGCTTGTCCTCCTTCTTGCCGCCTTCGTGGCGCAGCACGATGAATTTCGGCGGCTGGTGCGACCCCTTGGCCACGGACAGCAGGGAATGCATGCCCAGCTTCTCCATGTCCTCGCGTTCGAGCACCTCGACCGGCAGCGAGAATTCCTTGGCGATCGCCTGGGCCTGCTCGGCGAGGTAGTTCGGAGTGCAGATGTTTCCCGGCAGGTTGCCCAGGTCCTTGGCCAGTGAGACGCCCTCGGCCACCGCCTGGGCGCGGCTCAGGGCGATCTCGGCGGCGGACAGTTCGCCGCGGCTTTCGACGGCGAAGGTGATCTTGCGCAGCGGGCGGCGCACCTCGTCCTTCTTCGACTTCAGCGTGTCGAAGCGATAGAGCGCCTCGTAGACCATCATGGTCGCCTGACGGATGCGCCAGACCACGTCGCGCTTCTTCACCGGCAGCT
>DASVZD010000355.1:0-5706 GCA_036391815.1 Rhodocyclaceae bacterium | reverse complement strand
ACAAAGGGCCGATCGGCGACGGCGAGAGCCTGTTCCAGCTCGAGCTGACGCCCGAGGTCTGCGGCAAGATCGAGTACCGCATCCGCGCCTTCCCGTCGCACGAACTGCTGACCCATCCGTTCGAGATGGGCATGATGCTATGGCTGTAGGCGTCGCCGTCGGCTCGCCTGCCTGGCAGGCGCTCTGCGCGCATGCGCACGAGCCGCAGCCGCAGCTGCGCGACCGCTTCGCCGCGGACCCGCAGCGCTTCCAGCACTTCTCCGCCGCCTGGGAAGGCTGGCTGCTCGACTATTCGAAGCAGCGCCTGGCGCGCGCGACGATGCCGCTGCTCTACGCGCTGTGGCAGGCCGCCGACGTGCCGGGCTGGATCATGCGCATGAGGAGCGGCGAGAAGATAAACCACACCGAGGGCCGCGCCGCCCTGCACATCGCCCTGCGCCACGGCAAGGGACCGTTCCTGCTCGGCGGGCGCGACGTCATGCCCGGCGTGCGCGCCGTGCTCGACAAGATGGCGCGCTTCGTCGACTCGATCCACGGCTGCCATTGGCGCGGCGCCACCGGCGAGCCGATCACCGACATCGTGAACATCGGCATCGGCGGCTCCGACCTCGGGCCGCGCATGGCGACCCAGGCGCTGGCGGCCTACCATCATCCCGGCGTGCGCGTGCATTACGTCGCCAACCTCGACGGCGCCGATCTCGCCACCGTGCTGGCCGGGCTGCAGCCGCGCACCACGCTGTTCGTCATCGCCAGCAAGACCTTCACCACGCAGGAGACCATGCAAAACGCGCAGTCGGCGCGCGCCTGGCTCACCAACGAGCTCGGCAACGCCGCGGTCGCGCTGCACTTCGTCGCGGTGTCCACCAACCTCACCGAGGTGGCGCGCTTCGGCATCGACCAGGAGAACGCGTTCGAGTTCTGGGACTGGGTCGGCGGCCGCTACTCGCTGTGGTCGGCCATCGGCCTGCCGCTGGCGCTGGCCATCGGCATGGAGAACTTCCGCGCGCTGCTGGCCGGCGCCCACGCCATGGACGAGCATTTCTTCTCGGCGCCGCCGGAGGACAACCTGCCGGGACTGCTGGCGCTGATCGAAATCTGGAACGCCGATTTCCTCGGCGCGGAAACGCGCGCGCTGCTGCCCTACAGCCAGTCGCTGGCGCTGCTGCCGCGCTACTTGCAGCAGCTCGAGCTGGAATCCAACGGCAAGCCGGTCGACCGCCAGGGCAAGCCGCTGCAGTGCCCCGTCGCTCCCGTGCTGTGGGGCGAAGCGGGCACCAACGGCCAGCACGCGTTCTACCAGGCCATCCACCAGGGCGGCCGACTCATCCCTTGCGAGTTCATCGCCTTGCGCGAACCGGACTTCGACCTGCCCGGGCATCACGACAAGCTGCTGGCCAACTGCCTTGCGCAGTCCGAGGCGCTGATGCGCGGCAAGACCGTCGAGGAGGTGCGCGCCGAGATGCAGGCGGCGCACATCCCCGAGTCGGTGATCGCCTGCCTGGCGCCCTACAAGGCCTTCCCCGGCAACCAGCCGTCGACGACATTGATGCTGCCGCGGCTCGATCCGCACAGCCTGGGCGCCCTGGTCGCGCTCTACGAACACAAGGTGTTCGTAGAGAGCTGCATCTGGAACATCAATCCCTTCGACCAGTGGGGCGTCGAATACGGCAAGCAGCTGGCCAACCGGTTGCTGCCCATCATGGCCGGCAAGGCGCCGGCCGCAGGACTCGACAGTTCGACGGCGGGACTCATCTCATACCTGAAGCAATGAAGGTCCTGTTCGCGACGTCCGAAATCGCCCCCTGGGTGAAGACCGGCGGGCTCGGCGACGTGGCCGGCGCCCTGCCCGGAGCACTGCGCGCCCAGGGGCTCGACGCGCGGGTGCTGGTGCCCGCCTATCCGGCGCTCAAGGCCGCCTTCCCGCACGCCAAGGAGGTCGCCAGCGCCCACTGGCTCGGCGGCCTGCTGCCGGCGCCGACGCTGCTGCAGGCCCAGGCGCCCGACGGGACGACCTTCCTGCTGCTCGACCATCCGCCCTACTACGACCGGCCCGGCAATCCCTACCTCGGGCCGGACGGGCTCGACTGGGCCGACAACCACCTGCGCTTCGGGCTGCTGGCGCGCGTCGCGGCGTGGCTCGCATCCGACGCCTCCACGCTGAAGTGGCATCCGAACGTCCTGCACTGCAACGACTGGCAAACCAGCCTGGCGCCGGCCTACCTGCACTACCTGCCCGGCGCCATCGCCAAGTCGGTCGTCACGGTGCACAACCTCGCCTTCCAGGGCCTGTTCGACCGCGCTGCGCTGTTCGAGCTGGGGCTGCCCGATTACGCCTGGCATCCCGGCGGCGTCGAGTATTACGGGCGGCTTTCGCTGCTGAAGGCGGGCCTGCAGTTCGCCGACGCGATCACCACGGTGAGCCCCAGCTACGCGCGCGAGATCCAGACCGAAGAGGAAGGCATGGGCATGGGCGGGCTGCTGCGCCACCGCTCCGCGGTCCTCGCCGGCATCTTGAACGGCATCGATACCTCCGCCTGGAACCCGGCCGCCGACGCCATGCTGCACAAGCCGTTCGCGCACTACAGCGCGGACCGGCTCGCCGGCAAGGCGGCCAACAAGGCGGCGCTGCAGCGGCAGACCGGCCTGGCCGAGGACGCGGGGGTGCCGCTGTTCGGCGTGGTGAGCCGGCTGACGCACCAGAAGGGCCTCGACCTGCTCGCGGAGATCGCCGCGGAAGTGCTCGCGCTGCCCGCGCAGATGGTCGTGCTGGGCAGCGGCGAGCGCGAGCTCGAAGACGCCTTCCGCCTGCTGGCCAATGCCCATCCGGGCGGCTGCGCCGTGCATGTCGGCTTCGACGAAGCCCTCGCCCATCGCATCGAGGCGGGCGCCGACGCCTTCCTGATGCCGTCGCGCTTCGAGCCCTGCGGCCTCAACCAGATGTTCAGCCTGCGCTACGGCACGCCGCCCGTCGTGCGCGCCACCGGCGGTTTGGCGGACACCGTGGTCGACGCCGCCGATGCGGAGGATGGCAACGGCTTCGTGTTCCAGGACCCGACCGCCGCGGCCCTGCTCGATGCGATCCGCCGCGCGGCGGCGGCATGGCACGACAAGGCGCGCTGGCGGCGCCTGCAGCGCAACGGCATGGCGGGCGATTACTCGTGGGATGGGCCGGCACGGCAGTACATCGAACTGTATTCGCGGCTGTAGGCGCCCCCCGCCCGCCGCTATAATCGCGCCCCATGCCCGCGCCCTCGCTCATCCTCGTCGCCGCCGTCGCCCGCAACGGCGTCATCGGCAAGGACAACCGCCTGCCCTGGCAGCTGCCGGAGGACATGGCGCATTTCAAGGCGCTCACCACCGGCCACGCGGTGATCATGGGCCGCAAGACCTGGGACTCGCTGCCGCCGAAGTTCCGGCCGCTGCCGCAGCGGCTCAATATCGTCGTCACGCGCGATCCGGCATTCCGCGCCGATGCGATCGTCGTGCACTCGCTGCCGGCGGCCGTGGAAGCGGCGGGCAACCGCAGCGCTTTCGTCATGGGCGGCGCGGAGATCTACTCGCTGGCCTTGCCGCTGGCCGATCGCATCGAATTCACCGAGGTCGGCATCGATTGCGAGGGGGATGCCTTCTTCCCCGCCTTCGATCGCCGCGAATGGCACGAGGTCGCGCGCGAACCGCACAAGTCGGCCAACGGCCTCGACTACGCTTTCGTCACCTATCAACGCACCAGGGAGTAACAGCATGTCCGGACACGGCTTCCACGTACACGGCCCGCACGATCACGCCGTGGAGCACGCCAGCCATGGCCACCACGGCGGCGGCGACGACTTCGCCTCCAAGATCGCGGTCGTTACCGCCGTCCTTTCCACGCTCGGCGCACTGTTCAGCTACGAGGGCGGGCACACCCAGAACGCCGCCCTGCTCTACAAGAACGAGGCGGCCATCCAGAAGACCGCCGCCTCCGACCAGTGGAACTACTACCAGGCCAAGAGCAACAAGCAGAACCTCGCGGAACTGTCGGTCACCCTCACCAAGGGCGACGATCGCGACAAGTTCATCAAGGCGGTCGACCGCTACAGGGGCGAGAAGGAAGAGATCAAGGCCAAGGCCGAGGAACTCGAGCATGCGGCGAAGGAGGCCAACCACGAGGCCGACCACGAGATGCACCTGCACGGCCGCTGGGCGCTGGCCACCACCCTGCTGCAGATCTCCATCGCCCTCTCCGCCATCGCCCTGCTGACGCGCAAGAAGTGGCTGCTGCTCGGAGTGTATGGCGCCTCCGGCGTCGGCTGCGTGATCGCCGGCCTGGCGCTGCTGGACGTCTAGCCGCAAGCGCGGCGGCCGCTACTTCTTGGCGCCGCGCCCCTCCAGGCGCGTCAGCGTCGCCACCAGCTCGCGCACGATGGTGCGGTGCTCCTGGTTCAGCGCGTTGATCTCGCGCACCAGTTCGACATCGACCACGGCATAGCGGGCCGGATCCTGCTGCACGGCGGAGACCCGGGACATGTCGCCGGCCCCGTACAGCAACCATTCGGCGGAGACGCGCAGCCATCCCGCCAGCGTCAGCAGCTTGTCGTGCGCGGGAATGGCGTCGCCGACCAGCCATTTTCGGGCGGCGTGGACGCTGATCGGCCGTCCGCCATAACGCTGGTTGAACTCGCGCGCCAGCCAGGCCGCTCCCGTGCGGCCTTCCGGGTCGAAGCGCGCGACGGCGGACTTGAGGCGCTGGGAGAACGCCGCTCTTTCGATATTCAATGACCCGGACATGCGGCGAAGCTATCACCCGAAAAACGACCGGCGGTTGCTATCTTCGGTAACCGATAGTAGATTGCAGTAAGATGCCAGCCGCATGACACAAGGAGACCACATGGCGACGCGGGCAAGACCTGGAGCCTGGCTGCTTTGCCCATCCTGCGGCGAAGCGATGTCCACCATCAGGGTGAAGGTGGCGGGCCCGCCGTACCTGGTGGAGCTGGCGGGCTGCGAACGCTGCGGCATCACGACGAACGAGCTGGCCGCGGACGCCGCCGCCGAGCGCGATTGCGGCAGTCGGGCTACTCCTTGGCGACGCAGTCCACGTAGTAGCCGTGCTTGCGCTTGTCGGCGTCCTTCACCAGCCCGTGGATGTCGGTCTCGAAACCCGGGAAGCGCTCGTTGAACTCGCGCGCGAACTTCAGGTAGCGCACGATCGTCTTGTTGAAGCGCTCGCCGGGAATCAGCAGCGGAATGCCGGGCGGATAGGGAGTCAGCAGCACCGCCGTGACGCGGCCCTCCAGTTCGTCGATCGGCACGCGCTCGATCTCGCGGTGCGCCATCATGGCGAAGGCCTGCGACGGCGGCATCGCCGGCACCATGTCCGACAGGTACATCTCGGTGGTCAGGCGGGCGACGTCGTTCTGCTTGTAGACGCCGTGGATCTCGTTGCACAGGTCCTTGAGGCCGATCCGGTCGTATTGAGGGTGGGCCGCCACGAACTCGGGCATGACCCGCCACAACGGCTGGTTGCGATCGTAGTCGTCCTTGAACTGCTGGAGCTCGGTGACCATGGTGTTCCACCGGCCCTTGGTGATGCCGATGGTGAACATGATGAAGAAGCTGTAGAGCCCCGTCTTCTCGACCACGATGCCGTGCTCGGTCAGGTACTTGGTGAGGATGAGGGCCGGGACGCCCCAGTCTTGAAAGGTGCCGTCGACGGTGAGACCGGGG
>DASVZD010000354.1:0-4168 GCA_036391815.1 Rhodocyclaceae bacterium | reverse complement strand
ACTACCGCGTCGCCTACGACGGCGGCAAGCTGGCCCTGACGTTCGACCACGCCAAGGCCGAGGCCAAGGAGCTGCGCGTGCCGTCCGGCCGCGGCCCGGTCCTCGCCGCCGCCGCGCTCGCCGCCGAGGAAGGCCGCTTCGACCTGGCGACCCGCAGCGTCGCGCTCGGCAAGCTCGCCGTGCGCGAGGCCGTCGTCGAAGGCCTGCGCAACGCCGCGCCGCAGAAGCTCGGCACGCTGGAAGCCGAGGGCGTGCGCGCCGACCTGGGCAAGCGCGAGGCGAGCGTCGCGCGCATCGCGCTGAGCGGCGGCGAACTGAACGCGAAGCGCACCGCCGACGGGACCATCGACCTCGTCGATGCCGTTTCGCGCGCCCTGCCGCGCGCCGCCGCCGCGCCGAAGAAGGCTGAACCGCCGGCCGAGGCGGCGCCTTGGCATTTCAACGTCGATAAAGCGGAGATCGCCGGCCTCTCCGCCACGCTGCGGGACGAGAGCGTCAAGCCCGCCGCCGTGGTCTCGCTGCAGGACGTCGCCGTCTCGGCCGAGAAGCTCAGCGACGACCTGAAGGCGCCGGTCGCCGTGCAGGCCGCATTCCGCGCCGCGGCCGGCGGCAGCTTCAAGGCCGCCGGCCAGGTGGTGCCGGCCGCGCCCTCCGCCGACCTCAAGCTCGAACTCGCCGACCTCGCGCTCAAGCCGGCCGAACCCTATCTCGGCGCGGTGGCGCGGCTCACGATCGCCAGCGGCAAGCTCTCGGTCGACGGCCGCGCCAGCTACGGCAAGCAGGGCCCGGCCTTCAAGGGCGGCTTCGCGCTTCGCGACCTGCGCCTCGACGAGGCCGGCACGAAGAACCGCTTCCTGATCTGGAAGTCGCTCGCCAGCAGCAGCGTCGAGGCGACGCCGGCGAAGCTCGACGTGCGCGACCTCGCCCTCGATGGCCTCGACGCCAGCCTGCTGATCGCCAAGGACAAGACGGTCAACCTGACGCGCATCCTGCGCCCCGCTCCCGGCGAGGAGAAGCCCGCGAAGGCCGCCACCGAAGCGCCGCGCAAGCCGGCGCCGGCCTTCGTCGCCAGCATCGCGCGGCTGCGCGTCGCGCGCGGCGAGCTGGACTTCGCCGACCAATCGCTGGCCCTGCCCTTCGGCACCCGCATCCACCGCCTGCACGGCACGGTGACGAATCTCTCCAACCGGCCGGGCGGCGCCGGGCTGCTCGAGCTCGACGGCCAGGTCGACCAGTACGGGCTGGCGCGCGCGGCGGGCCGCATCAACCTGTTCGACCCGACCAACTTCGCCGACGTCCACCTGGTGTTCCGCAACGTCGAGATGACGAAGCTCACGCCCTACTCGGCCACCTTCCTCGGCCGCAAGATCACCTCCGGCAAGCTGTCGCTCGACCTCCAGTACAAGTTCGACAAGCGGCAGGTCCAGGGCGACAACCAGGTCATCATGGACCGGCTGACGCTCGGCGAGCGCGTCGAGAGCCCCGAGGCGAAGAACCTGCCGCTCGACCTCGCCATCGCCATCCTGCAGGATTCCGACGGCCGCATCGAGCTGGGCCTGCCGGTGTCCGGCAGCCTCGACGACCCGCAGTTCAGCTACGGCGGCATCATCTGGAAGGCGATCACCAACGTGCTGACCAAGATCGCCACCGCGCCCTTCCGCGCGCTGGCCTCGCTGTTCGGCGGCGGCGAGAAGTTCGACAGCATCGCCTTCGAGCCCGGCCGCCGCACGCTGACGCCGCCGGAGCGCGAGAAGCTGGTGCGCGTCGCCGCCATCCTCAACAAGCGGCCCGGCCTCTCGCTGACGGTGCACGGCGTCTGGTCGGACGCCGACCGCGTCGCGCTGCAGGAGCGCCAGTTGCGCCGCGCCGTCGCGCAGAAGGCCGGACAGCGCGTCGAGGCCGACCAGGACCCCGGCCCGCAATCGACGCAGGACCCGAAGGTGCAATCGGCCATCGAGGACCTCTACGTCGACCGCTTCGGCCGCGGCGAACTGACCGCGATGAAGGACGGCTTCCGCAAGGCCAACCCCGGCCAGCTGCCGGAAAGCGCCGCCGGCAAGGTGATGTCGCGCATCACCAGCCTGATCAAGCCGCCGCGCGAACTGGGCGCCGACGAGGTCTCCCGCCTGAAGGGCGCCGACTTCTACGCGGTGCTGTTCGAGCGGCTGCGCGCCGCCGAGCCGATGCCCGACGACAAGCTGCAGGCCTTGGCGCAGGCGCGCGGACAATATGCGTTCGACGGGCTGAAGCAGGCGTCCGCCCCGGCCGACCGCCTGTCGCTCGGCGCGCCGGAGAAGATCGAGGCCGACGCCAATGCGAAGGAGCTGCCCCTCAAGCTCGACGTGGGCACGGCCGGCAAGTAGCGGCACCGGCCGATGGAACCATGGACGCGCCAGGCGCGGTCCGCTATAGGTTCCATCTGGAGGATGCCGCCATGCCGAACGTTCAAGCACATGCCCTGCAGGGCAAGAAGATCGCCGTCCTGATGACCGACGGCGTCGAGCAGGTCGAATACACCGAGCCGCGCCAGTTCCTCGAGCAGCACGGCGCGCGCGTCACGCTGGTGTCGCCCAAGCCGCAAGGATCGCAGGTGCAGGGATTCCGCCACCTGACGCCTGGCGACCGCTTCACCGTCGAGATGGACGTGCACGACGCGCGGCCCCAGGACTTCGACGGCCTGATGCTGCCCGGCGGGGTCGCCAATCCCGACCAGCTGCGGCTTTCCGGCGAGGCGATCGGCTTCATCCGCGAGTTCGCGCGCGAGGACAAGCCGATCGCGGCCATCTGCCACGGGCCGTGGACGCTGATCGACGCCGGCATCGCGCAGGGCAAGCACCTGACGAGCTGGCCGAGCCTGAAGGAGGATCTGCGCAATGCGGGCGCCGACTGGAAGGACCAGCCGGTGGTCGCCGACGGCAAGCTGGTGACCAGCCGCAAGCCGGACGACATCCCGGCCTTCAACCAGGCGATGCTGAAGGAGTTCGGCGGCGCGGGCTAGAGCGGCTGCAGCGGCGGCTGGCTGAGCGCCGGCGCCTCCTGCCCCGCCGTGGCGGCGCCGTCGGCGGCGTGCGCGGCGGCCGGCTTCTCGCCGGCAAACAGGCTGGTGTCGCCGTTGATCTTGATGACCTCGAAGGCCTCGGCGTAGCGCGTGTGTATCTGGTAGCCGCGATACATGGCGCGGCCGCGCACGCCTTCCGACCACCACTCGCCGTTGCGGCGCAGCTGGCTGGCATGCGCCTGGATGCTGGCGACCTTGCGGTCGATGTAGCGCGAGATGTCGACCAGGTACTGCGCGCGGAAGCCGGCGGGCGTGATGCCGCCGGGGATGGTCTGCTCGTACATGTACACGTTGAAGCTGTTCTTGCGCGTGGCCGCGATGATGCAGCGCGTGACATTGACGTGGTCCTGGTGGGAGTCCTCGTTCCAGTGGGTGAACACCGAGTGCGGCCCGAACTGCCGGATCACCAGGTCGATGGCGCCGATGGTGGCGCGGTTGTAGCCGAGCTGTGAGGCGCGCAGCGGCAGCGCGATCACCTCCTTGATGCCGAGGATGCGCGCCGCCTCGCGCGCTTCGCGCAGGCGCATCTCGCGCTCGTCGGGAATCGTCGCGATGCACGAGTAGATGGTGTGGCCGCAGGCGGCGAGCCGGCAGATGGTCCCCGCCATGCCGATCTCGATATCGTCCGGGTGCGCCCCGAACACCAGGATGTTGCCGCGGTTCTCCAGCGATTCCGACATTTCTCGTCCCTCCGCCAAGTTTCGTGCAGGTTCGGTGCCCGATCGGCCTTGCCGCTGCGGCGCCGTGATTCGCAGGCTAGCCGCGGCCAATTAAGCGCCTGCGAAGGCCTGCAGCCCGTCCATGCTCCGTTGAGGCCACGCCATGCCGTTTGCACCGTCATGGCGCCGCCTCCGCCCCCTCCAGCGCGCGCCGCAGTAGTTCGGCCGTGGCGACGGCCTGCGGGTCGCGCAGCAGGTTGAAGCCGTCCGAGCCGGGCGTGCCGAAATACTCGTCGGCGCGCTCGGCCAGCGCGCGCCAGCGCCGCGCGGCGTCGTTGAGCACCGCGTCCTGGAACGGCAGGAATATCCCGATGCGCCCGGCGAAGCGTCCCGGGCGATAGCCGCGCACCGCCTTCAGCGTGGCGCGCTCGACCCCGGCGCGGCGCGCGAA
>DASVZD010000353.1:0-6287 GCA_036391815.1 Rhodocyclaceae bacterium | reverse complement strand
GAGGAGCGCACCACCCGCTTGTAGGGAATGCCGAGCAACTCGACCTCGATCGGCGTGACGACGCGCGCCTCGACTTCCTCGGGGGTCAGCCCGGGCGCTTTCATGATGACCTTCACCTGGGTCGACGAGACGTCGGGGAAGGCGTCGATCGGCAGCTGGAGGAAGGCGGCGGCGCCGGCGCCGACGAGCAGCACCGTGGCGATGAGGGTCAGCAGGCGCTGGGTCAGCGCGAATTGGACGAGGCGGTCGAACATGGCTACTTCGGCTCGGGCGCGCCGATGCCCAGCCAGGCGGCCTTGATGGTCGCCGATCCCTTGACCACCACGCGCAGGTCGGCGCGCAGCGTCGTCGTCGAGCCTTCAGCCGGGCCCACCAGCGACGCCTGCTCGACTTCCTCGATGACCCGCACGGGGACCGGCTGGTAGCCGCCGGGCGCCTCGGCGAACAGCCATGCCTGGCCTTGGTGGCGCACCACGGCGGTGTTCGGCACGCGCCAGGCGTTCAGGGCCTTGGTCTCCTTCGACTCGATGCGCGCGTTGATGAACTGGAACGGCCGCAGGCAGCCGTCGGCGTTGGAGAACTCGGCGCGCAGCAGCAGCGATTGCGTCGACGGGTTGAGGTGGGGCGAGATCATGGTCAGCTTGCCGGTCTCGGGACAGCCGGGCACGGCGACGTGATCGCCGAGCGACAGGCCGGCCGCCTGGGCCGCGGAAGCCTGGATTTCCAGCCACAGCGGCGACAGCCGGCCGAGCTTGAACAGCACGGCGGTCGCTTCCACGCGCTGGCCGGGCTGCGCCGCGGCGTCGAGCACCACGCCGTCGAGCGGCGCGCGCACGGTGGCGGTGCCGGAGAAGCCGGTGCCGACGGCGGCGGGCTCGCCCATGCCGGCGAGCCGCAGCGCGGCGCGCTTCTCGGCGAGCAGGGCGTTGGCCTGGCGGTCCGTCGCCTGGGCCACGGCGAGGCGCGAGCGGCTGATGATGCCGTCGGCGTACAGCGACTCGTCGCGCTTGCGCTGCTCGGCGGCAACGTCGGCCTGCGCGCGGGCGCCGGCGAACTCGCGCTGGAGCTCGAGCAGTTGCGGCCCCTGCATGCGGGCCATCACCTGGCCGCGCTTCACGGTCTCGCCATAGGCGGCCTTGACCGCCGTCACCACGCCGGCGATCGGCGCGCTGACGACCTCGCTCTGCGACGGCGGCACGATCACCTGCGCCGGCAGGCGGCGCTCGCCGTTGCTGCGCAGGCCGTCGAGCCGGGCCACGGCGATGCCCGCGGCCTTGGCCTGCTCGGGTCCGAGGCGGATCAGCTCATCTTGGGCTGCGGCGGGAAGGGACAACAATAACGTCAGGAGGAGGTACGAAGGTTTCATGGCACGCATGATGACGGACCAAGCTTAGTCAGGTCTTAAAGTGCGGCGAGCCCGGCTTTCCCGGGCTGCCCGATGCGATGATCCCCTTTGGCCGGATGCAATCCGGCGATCAATGGATTCAATATAGGCCAGCAATGCCGGGCGGCACGGCTGCGGCCGGGGTCAGGCGTTCTTGCCCTTTTGCCAGAGCACGTCGCCGCACCCGGCGGCCTGGTTGATCCAGCGCGGCAGCACGAAGAAGAGGTCGGAAAGGCGGTTCAGGTACTGGCGGGCGGACTCCGAGACCGGCTCGGACTGCGCCAGCGCGACCACCGCGCGCTCGGCGCGCCGGCAGGTGGCGCGTGCCAGGTGGGCCAACGCGGCGGCGCGCGTGCCGCCGGGCAGGATGAATTCCTTGAGCGGCTGGAGCCCGGCGTTGTAGCGGTCGATCGCCGCTTCGAGGCGGGCCGGCTGCGTGGCCTTCAGGAAGGCGGCGCCCGGCACGGAAAGCTCGCCGCCGAGGTCGAACAGGTCGTGCTGGATACCGACCAGCAGCTCGCGCAACGCGTCGTCGAGCGGTTCGCAGAGCAGCACCCCGACCACGCAATTGACCTCGTCGACCTCGCCCATGGCGGCGACGCGCAGCGAGTCCTTGCCGATGCGCGAGCCGTTGCCGAGTCCGGTGGTGCCGGCGTCGCCGGTGCGCGTGTAGATCTTCGAAAGGCGGTGTCCCATGGGCTTCGTCCGGCGCGGTGGATGTCGGATTATCCCATGGGGCGCCGCCGCGTCCTCACGCCGCGCTCTTCACGGCGAGCACCGGGCAGTTGGCGGCCCCGATGACGCGCTCGGCGACGCTGCCCATCAGCAATTGCCCGATGCCGTTGCGGCCATGGGTGCCGACGACGATGAGGTCGGCGCCGGCCTTGCGGCCCTGCTCGACGATGACCTGCTCGGGCCGGCCTTCGGCCACCACGCCGGTGACCGCCACCGCCTGGTCGGCCAGCGCCGACTTGACGCGCTCCACCGCCGCGACCGCCTCGTGGCGCCGCTGCTCGTTGTGCGTCGGCAGCACGGCGGAGACGACCGCCAGCGGCAGGCCGCTGGCCGCGGCGATGCGCCCGGCGGCCCGGGCGGCGGCTTCGCCGTAGCGCGAGCCGTCGGTGGCGGCGACGATGCCGTGCTCGCTCAGCGTGGCGCCGCGCGGCACCACCAGCACGTTGCACGGGGCGTTGCCGATCACCCTGGCCGTGGCGTCGCCGACCATGGCGCGCGCCAGCCAGCGTTTGCCGCGCCGGCCCATGACCACGATGTCCGCACGGCAGGCGGCGGCCGCATCGACGATGCCGCGATAGGGATCGTCGGCCTCGGTGACGATCGTCTGGTGCTCGACGTCCCGGGCGGCGGCCGCGGCGGCGGCTACGCTGCGCTCCGCGGCCGCCTGGGCCGCCTGCTTGAGGCCCGGCACCGTGGTCGCGTACTCCGGGTTGTACACCGCGACGCTGGCGATGATCAGCTTGGCGTTGTTGCGGCGGGCCAGGGCGGTGGCGACGCGGACGGCGCCCTCGCTGTACTCGGAGCCGTCGGTGGCGAGCAGGATGCGCTCCAGCCGTGCCGAGGCGTCGTTGCCGGCGACCGCGGCGGCGAAGCCGGCCACCGGGACGAAGGCGGGAGACTGCGTCGCCTTGCGGTGTTCCGCGATGCCGCGCGTCAGCGAGGTCAGCACGGTCACGGCGCCGAGGATCAGGGCGACCGCCAGCACGCTGTCGCCGAGCGTCTTCAGCGTGGCGACCGTGCCGTCCTGCAGCGGCGCGATGATGCCGAGCGCCGACAGGTAGCCGGGGATGTAGAAGAAGCGCGAGAACAGCACGGTCAGCATGATCACCGCCATCACCAGCTTGACCTGGTAGTCCTTGACGTAGGTGGTGCCGATGGCGCCCAGCTGGATGCCGAACAGCGAGCCGAGCAGGATCAGCATGGAAAGGCGCACGTCGACCACGCCCTCCAGGCCATAGAGGAAGGTGCCGCCGACGCCCATGACGAAGGCGATGACCAGTTCGGTGGCCGAGGCCATGATGGCCGGCACGCCGAGGATGTAGATCATCGCCGGCACGCCGATGAAGCCGCCCACGGCGATGGTGGCCGCCAGCATGCCGGTGGCCAGCCCGATCGGGATGATGAACAGCAGGGAGATGCGGGCGTTGGCCGCGGGGAAGTGCATCATGGTGCCGGGGATGTGCACCGAGTGGATCCAGCGCGCCAGGCGCGGCACCTGCTGCTCCTCCTCCTGCGTGGCGTGGCGCAGCTTGCGGTAGTCGCGCAGCACGAAGCCGCCGACGACCGCCAGCACCGCGATGAAGATCACCGAAACGTAGAGGTCGGTGCCGACCCGGCCGAAGCTGTGCTTGATGGCCGTCATCACCTGCTTGCCGGCCAGCATGCCGAGTTCGGCGAAGACGCCGAGGATGACGCCGAGCTTGACGTCGACCTGGCCGTACTTGTGGCGCTTGACGGCGCCGACCAGCGCCTTGGGGAACTTGTGGCAGATGTTGGAGGCCACGGCCACCATGGCCGGCGCGCCGAGCGACATCATCGCCGGCGTCAGCACGAAGGCGCCGCCCGAGCCGATGAAGCCGGACACCATGCCGCCGATGAAGCCGATCAGCACCAGCAGGAAGACGGTGGCCGCGTTGAGTTCGATGAACTGGATCGATTCCATGGCGGCCTCCTATTTCTTCGTCGCGGGCTTGAGGCCCATGAGTTCCCAGAACAGGCCGGTGAAGGCGCCGTGGGTGTAGGAGACGGCGAAGGCGATGCCGATGGGCACCAGCACGTGCCACCAGGCTTCAGGCGTCGTGCGCGCCAGTTCGATGACCAGCTCCGCGTACCAGAACAGCGCGGCGTACAGCAGCGCGGTGATGGTGCCCCAGAAGATCGCCTTGCCCCAATGTGCGTTGCGTCTTTCCATGATGCCTCCCCGTCGGTGCGGTGCGCGCCGCGGCGACTCGCCGGATACGCACTCCTGATCTAGAAATAAAAATCCTGTTGAATCTCCCTGTAGCAGGTGCTGATAACATCGAGTCTTGCGTCAAGACCGCGTCAAGCGGCGCCGGCTGCGTCAAACAAGCGTCACGGCAGCGTCAAGCCACCGTTATGGAATCACAGCTGTCGTCAAGGGAGCGTCAAGGCGCGCTGCCCGGTTGACGACCATGAACCTGCCCCCGCCGCTGCAACGCTTCCTGCCTTTCCTGCGCTGGCTGCCCTATTCGGGCGCCGACCTGCGCGCCGATTTTGTCGCCGGCCTGACGGTCGCGCTGGTGCTGGTGCCGCAGTCGATGGCCTACGCCCAGCTGGCCGGGATGCCGGCCTACTACGGCCTTTACGCCGCCTTCCTGCCGGTGATGGTGGCTTCGCTGTGGGGCTCGTCCAACCAGCTCAACACCGGTCCGGTGGCCGTGGTTTCGCTGCTGACCGCGTCGAGCCTGGCGCCGATCGCGGCCGCCGGGTCCGAGCAGTTCATCGCCTACGCCATCGCCCTGACCGTGCTGGTCGGCGCGCTGCAGCTGGCGCTCGGCGTGTTCAAGCTCGGCGTGGTGGTGAACTTCCTGTCGCATCCGGTGATCATCGGCTTCACCAACGCCGCGGCCATCATCATCGGACTGTCCCAGGTCAACAAGCTCATCGGCGTGCCGATCGGGCGCTCCGAGCATTTCCTCGTGGACGTCTGGGGCGTCGTCAGGCAGGTGGGCGACGCGCACCTGCCGACGCTGGCGATGGGGGCGGCGGCGATCGGCCTCATCTGGGCCGTCCGCAAGTACGCCCCCAGACTGCCCGGCGTGCTGGTGGCGGTGGCGATCACGACGGTCGTTTCGTGGCAGGTCGGCTTCGAGCACAACGTCAAGGCGCTGCCCGAGCAGATCGCCGACCCGGAGGCGCAGTCGCTGCTGGCCGAGTTCTCGCGCACAGCCGGACGCATCGGCGAGATCAACGCGCAGATCGGCGCCAAGAACGCCGAGCTCAAGGCGATGCACGTCGCCAAGGGCGAGGTCTCCCACGAAGTGCTCACGCTCAACTACGAGATCGAGCTGCTCAAGCTCCAGCTCAAGGACCGCGACGACGAGAACCGCCGCCGCAACCGCGCCATCCGCAGCATGGTGTTCGAGCGGGTTCCCGGCGCGGACGGACAGCCGGACAGCTTCTACGCGGCCGGCAAGCTGCCCGCCGACGCGCACTCCGACGGCCATCGCTGGCGCATCCCGAAAGCCGGCGCCGGCGCCCAGACCTTCACCGGCGGCGGCGAGGTGGTCGGCAACGTGCCGGCCGGGCTGCCCTCGTTCGCCGTGCCGGAGTTCTCGCTCGAGATGGCGGGCAGCCTGCTGTCCGCGGCGCTGGTGATCTCGCTGGTCGGGTTCATGGAAGCGATCTCCATCGCCAAGGCGATGGCCGCGCGCACCAAGCAGCGCATCGACCCGAACCAGGAACTGATCGGCCAGGGCCTGGCCAACCTGGTCGGCGCCTTCACCCATTCGTACCCGGTATCCGGTTCGTTCTCGCGCTCGGCGGTGAACCTCAACGCCGGGGCGAAGACCGGCATGTCCTCGGTGTTCACCGGCGCCTTCGTGCTGCTGACGCTGCTGTTCCTGACGCCGCTGCTCTACCACCTGCCGCAGGCGGTGCTGGCCGCTGTGATCATCATGGCGGTGGTGGGGCTGATCAACTTCTCTGCCATCAAGCACGCCTGGCACGCCAGCCGGCATGACGGCATCGCGGCGGCCGTCACCTTCGTCGTCACGCTGGCCGTGGCGCCTCACCTGGACACCGGCATCCTGATCGGCGCCGGCCTGGCAGTGATGCTCTACCTGCTGCGCACCATGACGCCCCGTGTCGCCATCCTCGGCCGCCATGTCGATGGCACGCTGCGCGACGCCAAGGTGCACAACCTTCC
>DASVZD010000352.1:0-23273 GCA_036391815.1 Rhodocyclaceae bacterium | reverse complement strand
GACGCTGCCGAAGCTTCCCTTGTGCGTATTGCGCAGGCGCGGCTTCAGCTGCGCGCGGAACAGCGAGCGGTCGAGGCGCACGCCGTCGGCCTGGCTGTTCTCGACGTCGAGCGCGTGCAGCGAGACTTCGCCGCAGCAGTCCGGGCCGTCGAGCGTCAGCAGCCCTGGCTTGAGTGCGATGAACGTGGCCGTGCGGTCGGCCCGGACGGCGCAGCCGAGCATGCGCCCGGTCTCGCTGTCGAGCCCGCTCGGCACGTCGAGCGCAAGCACCGGGCAGCCAAGGCGGTTGACGCGGCCGACCAGTTCGGCGTGGCGGCCGCCGACCGGGCGGGTGAGGCCGATGCCGAAGAGGCCGTCCACGACCAGCTTGAAGCGCCGCTCGGGAATATCGTCCAGGATCGTGCCGCCGGCGGACAGCCAGCCGTCATGCGCGGCGCGCGCATCGGCGGGAAGCTTGTCGGCGCTGCCGGCGAACACCACGGCGGGACGGTGGCCGCCTTCCTTGAGCAGGCGGGCGACGACGAAGGCGTCGCCGCCGTTGTTGCCCGGACCCGCGACGACGAGGACGTCGCCGCCGCGCGGCAGCATGCGGGCGGCGATCGCGGCCGCCGCGGCGCCGGCTCTTTCCATCAGGGGCGGGTCGGCGTCGCCGTGGGCGGTTTCGACGGCGCGCAGCGCGGGAGCGCGAAGGATGGGAGCGGCGGCGATCATGTCGGCATTCTAGCGCCCTGAAATGACGAAGGCCCCCGGGCGGGGGCCTTCAGGCGGGACGCGAGGCCGCCTAACGGCCCTTGCCGGCGGACATCGAAGTCTTCGCGATATCGGCGAAGGCGTTGGCGGAGACTTGGGCGATCTGCTCGAACGCGTTGTTGGCGCGCTCCATCGCCTGCTGCATGGCCTCGGTGACGTTCGGGCTGTGGCCGGGCAGGGCCTTGAAGAAGGTCTGGAACGAGTCCATCAGGTCATGGCTGCCGGAGGCCAGCTGCTCGGTCAGCAGGCGGGAGAACTCGACGCGCGCCTCGTTGCCGATCTCGGCGATCTTCTGCGCCGATTCCATCATCTTCTGCGCGGTCTCCTGCGCATACCTGGCCCGCAGCGCCATCAGCTTCTGCGGGTCGTCGGCGTCGGTCTGCGCCTTCGCGATGGCCACGCTTTCCTGGAACAGCTCGCGCGCCAGCTCCGATTGCAGCGCCATGATCCTCTGAGAATTCTCGATGGAGAGCTGTGCCAGGCGCATGGCGGCCTCCATGTTCTTGCGGTGCAGTTCGCCCATCGATTCGTTCTTCATGACCGATTTCCCCTCTGTTGTAATGGGTGGATAACTTTAATGTATCACGCCGGGCCGGCGGTTGCGGGCCAGAGGGTCAGTCGATGCGGAAGTGCCGGACCGAGTCCTGCAGCGCATGCGCGATGCGGTCGAGGCCCTGCGAAGCCGCCCGGGCCTGGTCGGCCAGCGCCGAGTTGGCCTCGGCGCCGCGGGCGATGCGCTCGATGTTGGCGGCGATGTCCTCGCTGACCTTCTTCTGCTCGCGCACGGAATCGGCGATGCCGTCGATGCCGGCATGGGCGTCGCTGACGGCCATGCCGCCGTCGCGGATGGTCTGCGAGACATAGCCGAGCGCTTCATGGCTGGTCTGGAGCGCCTGCACGCTGTCGTGCACCGAGGACTGCAGCGAGGACGACTTCTGCTCGAGCGCCCGGGTGACGGCATCGATCTCGTTGGCCGTGGCGGCGGACTTCTCGGCCAGCTTGCGGACCTCGTCCGCCACCACGGCGAAGCCGCGGCCCTGTTCGCCGGCACGGGCCGCCTCGATGGCGGCATTCAGGGCCAGCAGGTTGGTCTGGTCGGCGATGTCCTTCACCTCGCCGGTGAGGTTGTTGATGGTCGCCACGCTGGACAGGTAGTCGTCGACCGAACTGGTGATCAGGCGCACCTTCGACTCGATCTCGCCGATCTCGTCGACCAGGCGCTGGACGGCCTCGCTGCCCTGGCGCGACTGGTCGAGGCTGGAGGTCGACTGGCGGCGCACGTCGTCGGCGGAATCCGCCACGGTCGCGATGCTGGTCGACAGTTGCTGGATGTCCGCGGCGATGGCGCCGGCCGAGTTGTTCTGGGCATCGGCCGCGGCGGTGATGGAGCCGACCTGTTCCTGCAGCGTGTCGGCGGATGCCGCCACCGCTTCCGCATGGCCGCGGATGTCGCGGACGGTCTGCTCGAGGTTGGTCAGCAGGCGGTTGAAGGACTCGGCGATGCGGCCGGTCTCGTCCTGGCGGTCCACCGGCAGGCGCTGCGTGAGGTCGCTGCTGCCGGACACCAGCTGCGCCAGCGAACGCTCGAGCGACTGCAGTGCGCCGACGATGTGGTTGCGCACCAGCAGCGTGGAAAGGATGGCGACGACGCCTGCCACGGCGACGAAGGCGAGGGTCAGCATGACGGCCTGGGATGCCTGTTGCTGGACCGCCTCGCGCGTCGCGGCGACGTTCTTGCCGTTGTCGTCGATCTGCTTGAGCAGCAGGTCGCGCACCTTCCGCCAGGCTGGCGTCTCCTCCTTGTTGAGCAGTCGGATGGCCTCGTCGCGGTCGGTCTTCACCAGTTCGAGCACGCGCAGGCGCATGGCGCCGTCGGCCTTCCAAAGCGTCGCCGCGTCGTTGGCGGCGGACGTGGCCGCTTCGTCTCCGGCCGCCAGCTTCAAGGCCGTGGCGGAGGCCTCGGCGAACTTCTTCTCGGCGGCTTCGAGGTTCTTGTAGGCCTGGGGATTCTGCGGGTCGAGGATGATGTTGCGCATCGCCTGTCCGGTCTGCAGGCCTTGGGCGTACATGTCGGTGTACGTGGCGAGCCGCGCCTGGTCGCGGTCGATGAACTCGGTGAAGCGGTCGGTGATCCGATGGAGATTCAGCAAGGCCGTCCCGAAGGCGAGGCCGCACACCAGCGCGGCGACGACGACGCTGACGAGGAAGGGCGTTTGGACACTGCGAGCGTTCTTGAACATGGTTTCTGGGTTCTGGTTGTTGTAATGGTGTCGAGCCTGGGCCTACAAAAGATAGCACCGCTTGGCGCCTGGTGCCTTGAAAACCAATGGACTATCCCTATGTTTGGGAAAGCCGAAAATCTTGCCAAGAGGATTTCTCCATGCGCTTCGACAAATTTACCACCAAGTTCCAGCAGGCCCTAGCCGACGCCCAGAGCATTGCCGTCGGCCACGACAACCAGATCATCGAGCCGCAGCACTTGCTGTTGGCGCTGCTGAACCAGGACGACGGCGCGACCACTTCGCTGCTGCAGCGGGCCGGCGTCAATGTGGCGCCGCTGAAGAAGTCGCTGGACGCCGCGATCGACCGGTTGCCGCAGGTCGAAGGCCATGGCGGCGAGGTCTCGATCGGCCGCGACCTCTCCAACCTGCTGAACGTGACGGACAAGGAGGCGCAGAAGCGGGGCGACCAGTTCATCGCCTCTGAGATGTTCCTGCTGGCGCTGACGGCAGACAAGGGAGACACCGGGCGCCTGCTCAAGGAGCAGGGGCTCACCCGCCCCGCGCTCGAAGCGGCGATCGAGGCGGTGCGCGGCGGCTCCAGCGTCGGCTCGCAGGAAGCCGAGGGCCAGCGCGAGGCGCTGAAGAAGTACTGCCTAGACCTGACGGAGCGTGCGCGGCAGGGCAAGCTCGACCCGGTGATCGGCCGCGACGACGAGATTCGCCGTACCGTGCAGATCCTCCAGCGGCGCACCAAGAACAACCCGGTGCTGATCGGCGAGCCGGGCGTCGGCAAGACGGCCATCGTCGAGGGCCTGGCGCAGCGGATCATCAACGACGAGGTGCCGGAGACGCTCAAGGGCAAGAAGGTGCTGTCGCTCGACATGGCGGCGCTGCTCGCCGGCGCCAAGTACCGCGGCGAGTTCGAGGAGCGCCTCAAGGCCGTGCTCAAGGAGATCGCGCAGGACGAGGGACGCATCATCGTGTTCATCGACGAACTGCACACCATGGTCGGCGCCGGCAAGGCGGAGGGCGCAATCGACGCCGGCAACATGCTGAAGCCGGCGCTGGCGCGCGGCGAGCTGCACTGCATCGGCGCCACCACGCTCGACGAATACCGCAAGTACATCGAGAAGGACGCCGCGCTCGAGCGCCGCTTCCAGAAGGTGCTGGTCGACGAGCCTTCCGTCGAGTCGACCATCGCCATCCTGCGCGGTCTGCAGGAGAAGTACGAGATTCACCATGGCGTGGACATCACCGACCCGGCGATCGTCGCCGCGGCCGAGCTTTCCCATCGCTACATCACCGACCGCTTCCTGCCGGACAAGGCGATCGACTTGATCGACGAGGCGGCGGCGCGCATCAAGATGGAGATCGATTCCAAGCCCGAAGTCATGGACAAGCTCGACCGCCGGCTGATCCAGCTGAAGATCGAACGCGAGGCGGTGAAGAAGGAAAAGGATGAAGCGTCGAAGAAGCGCCTCGGCCTGATCGAGGACGAGATCGCCAAGCTGCAGAAGGAATACTCGGACCTCGAGGAGGTCTGGAAGGCGGAGAAGGCGCAGGTTCAGGGTTCGGCCCACATCAAGGAGGAGATCGACAAGGCGCGCGCGCAGATGGCCGAGTTCCAGCGCAAGGGCCAGCTCGAGAAGGTCGCCGAGATCCAGTACGGCAAGCTGCCGCAGCTCGAGGCCCAGCTGAAGGCGGCGGAGAAGTCCCAATCCAAGGACGGCGGCAAGCAGGCGAACCAGCTGCTGCGCACGCAGGTTGGCGCCGAGGAGATCGCCGAGGTCGTATCGCGCGCAACCGGCATCCCGGTCTCCAAGATGATGCAGGGCGAGCGAGACAAGCTGCTGCAGATGGAAGACAAGCTGCACCAGCGCGTCATCGGCCAGGACGAAGCGGTGCGCCTGGTGTCCGATGCCATCCGCCGCTCCCGCGCCGGGCTTTCCGACGAGAACAAGCCCTACGGCTCCTTCCTGTTCCTCGGCCCGACGGGGGTCGGCAAGACGGAACTGTGCAAGGCGCTCGCCGAGTTCCTGTTCGATTCCGAGGAACACCTGATCCGCGTCGACATGAGCGAGTTCATGGAGAAGCACTCGGTCGCGCGCCTGATCGGCGCGCCGCCCGGCTACGTAGGCTACGAGGAGGGCGGGTATCTCACCGAGCAGGTGCGCCGCAAGCCGTACTCGGTGATCCTGTTCGACGAGGTCGAGAAGGCGCACCCCGACGTCTTCAACGTGCTGCTGCAGGTGCTCGACGACGGTCGCATGACGGACGGACAGGGCCGCACCGTCGACTTCAAGAACACCGTGATCGTCATGACCTCGAACCTCGGTTCGCAGATGATCCAGCAGATGGCGGGCGACGATTACCAGGTGATCAAGCTCGCCGTCATGGGCGAGGTCAAGGCGCATTTCCGCCCCGAGTTCGTCAACCGCATCGACGAGATCGTGGTGTTCCACGCGCTCGACGAAAAGCATATCGCCGGCATCGCCAGGATCCAGCTCGGCTACCTGGAGAAGCGCCTCGCCAAGCTCGACATGCACCTCAGGGTCGACGACAAGGCGCTGGCGGAACTGGCGGAGGCCGGCTTCGACCCGGTGTTCGGCGCGCGGCCGTTGAAGCGCGCCATCCAGGAGCGCATCGAGAACCCGCTCGCCAAGCAGATACTGGAGGGCAAGTTCGCGCCGAAGGACACCGTCAGGGTGACGGCGGAGCACGGGCACATCGAGTTCGGAAAGGGCTAAAACAGCGGCATAAATTGCTGCCGCAATGCAGCAAAATGGCTGGGGAATAAATGCTAGGACGTTGATTTCATGGCTTTTGCATCATCTAGGATTTTTGGTTATAATTACCATAATTCCTAGTGATGGTATGACCTAAGCATGAAAACGATCGGCATCTACGAAGCTACCAACACCCTGTCGCAACTCGTGGATCAGGCTGCCTCCGGCGAAGAGGTGGTGCTGACCCGCAACGGCAAGCCCGTTGCGCGTCTGGCGCCCCTGGACGGCGACAAGCAGAAGTCGGCGAACATGGACTGGCTCGCCCAGTCGTGCGCCGCGCGCGCCGGTCTTCGCGGCGCCTGAACTGCCAGGTGTTGGGCGGGTCCGGCGGCGGTGCGCCGCCGTTGTTCCTGTCCGCGGCTTAACTGCCGCTTTTCTCCGGCGGCTGGTCGAATGCGGCCAGCACGCCCGCCGACAGTTCCGACTGCATCTTGACGATGGCGCGCGTGAGGCGCTCGACCTCGCCGTCGTCCTGCCCCGCACGCATGGCGGCGCATAGCGCCGTTGCCGTCTCCTGCAGTTCCACCGCGCCCAGGAAGCCGGCGATACCTTTCAGGTTGTGCATCAGCGCCGCCAGTTCGGCGTGGTTCCTCGCCGCCAGATGGCTGTTCGTCGCTTCGATGTCCGCCGCCCGGGTCTCGGCGAATTTCTTCAGCACCCGCGCGTAGCTGTCGTGGCGACCGCGCAGGTGCGACAGGCCGAGGGCGACATCGAGCCCCGGTAGCGCGCTGAGCCGTCGCCTCAGCGCTTCGTCCGCCGTGCCGGACCCACGGTTATCGCCATCGTTACGCGCCATGAAGGCATTGGTGCTCACCGGGTCTCCCGGGGTGATTCGGAGGGCGCATCATAGGCGAATTCGATGCCCGCGTGGACGTTAAGGCTTTTCGGCGCTGCTCAGGCGGACAGTTCCCGGTGGCGCGGGCAGTCGACGAGATGGTCATTGACCATGCCGACGGCCTGCATGTGCGCATAGCAGATGGTGCTGCCGACGAACTTGAAGCCGCGGCGCTTCAGGTCCTTCGAGAGCGCGTCGGACACGGGAGTTGACGCGGGCACGTCGGCGAGCGTGCGCCAATGGTTGAGCATGGGCTTGCCATCGACGAAGCGCCACTGGTAGGCAGCGAACGATCCGAACGCCTCCTGTACCGCCAGGAAGGCGCGGGCGTTGGCGACGGCGCTTTCGATCTTCAGCCGGTTGCGCACGATGCCGGCGTCCTGCATCAGCGACGCGACCTCCTTCTCGCCGTAGCGCGCCACGCGCCGGACGTCAAAGCCGGCGAAGGCGCGGCGGTAGTTTTCGCGCTTCCTCAGGATGGTCAGCCAGGAAAGACCCGCCTGTGCGCCTTCGAGGACCAGGAACTCGAACAGCCTGGCATCGTCGTGCACCGGAACGCCCCATTCGGTGTCGTGGTAGGCGACGTAGAGCGGGTCGTCGCCGCACCAGGGGCAGCGCGACATCAGTTGAGCAGCAGCATGCCGCGCTTGAGGCCCGGATCGTCGGGATGCGCCGAGACGACGAAGCCGAGGCTGGTGACGAAGGCGATCATGCGGGAGTTCTCGGCCAGGAAGTCGCCGTTCATGTACTTGAGGCCGCGGCTGCGCGCGGTGTCGATCAGCACGCCCATCAGCCGCCGCGCCAGTCCCTTGCCCTGCCAGCCGTCGGCCACGACGATGGCAAACTCGCAGGACTCGCCGTCCGGATTGGTGGCGTAGCGCACCACGCCTACCTCGGTGTCGCCGGTCTCGAGCCGGGCGATGGCGACGAAGGCCATCTCGCGGTCGTAGTCGATCTGGGTGAGTCGCGTGAGCTGCGCCTGCGACAGCTCGCGGAGGGTGTTCATGAAGCGGTAGTACTTGGTCTCGGGCGACAGGTCCTTGACGAACGCCTGCTCCATGTCCGCGTCCTCCGGCCGGATCGGCCTGATCAGGACGCCGATGCCGTCCGGCGTCTGGTATTCCGTGGCGAGGTGCGACGGATACGGATGGATCGCCATGTGATCGTAGCGCCCCGCGGTGATCGGCAGGTTCTCGATGGCGATGCGCGCATCGACGGCCACGGCGCCGTTCTCGTCCACGATCAGCGGATTGATGTCCATCTCGCGGATCCACGGCAGCTCGCAGACCATCTCCGAAACGCGCAGCAGCACGGCCTCCAGCGCCTCCATGCTGACGGCCGGCATGTTGCGGAACTCGCCGAGCTTCGCCGTGGTGCGCGTCGAGGCCAGCATGTCGGCGACCAGGAAGCGGTTGAGCGGCGGCAGCGCGACGGCGCGGTCCTTTCCGGACGATTCGATGCCGACGCCGCCGGGCCCGAAGATCACGGTCGGACCGAAGATCTCGTCGCGGATCATGCCGACGATGAGCTCGCGGCCGTTGGCCTTCTGGATCATCGGTTCGATGGCGACGCCATGGATGATGGCGTCCGGCCGGTTCTTCTTCACTTCCTCGATGATCTCAGGATAGGCGTCGCGCACGGCGGCGAGCGAGGTGAGGTTGAGGCGCACGCCGCCGGAATCGCTCTTGTGCATGATGTTCGGCGAGTCGATCTTCATCACCACCGGCAGGCCGATCTCCTCCGCCAGCACCATCGCCTCGGACGGCGAGCGCGCGATGACGGTCTGCGCGATCGGGATGCGGAAGGCCGCCAGCAGCGCCTTCGATTCCATCTCGTTGAGCGCCTTGCGGCCTTCCGACAGCGCGGTCTCGATCACCAGCTTGGCGGACTCCAGGCGCGGCGCGACGTGATCGGAGATCGACGCCGGCGTCTGCATCAGCAGCTTCTGGTTGCGGTAGTAGGCCGAGATGTGGGAGAACAGCTCGACGGCCGGCTCCGGCGTGCGGAAGGTCGGGATGCCGGCGCCGCGGAACAGCATGCGCGCCTCGCGCACCTGCTCCTCGCCCATCCAGCAGGTGACCACGGGCTTCTCGGACTTGCGCGCGCTCTCGATCACCGCCCGCGCGGCCTGGGTCGGATCGGTCATGGCCTGCGGCGTCAGGATGACGAGCACGCCGTCGACGCTGTCGTCCTCGAGGCAGGCGTCGAGCGCCTTGGCGTAGCGGGCCGGATCGGCATCGCCGACGATGTCGATCGGGTTGGTCTTGGACCACGTGGCCGGCATCGTCTCGGTCAGCTTCAGCACGATCGGCGCCGACAGCGTGGCGAGCGGGATGCCGATGTCTTCGGCATGGTCGGCCGCCATGACGCCGGGGCCGCCGCCGTTGGTGATGATGGCCAGGTGGTTGCCGCGCGGCCGGAAGTGCGAGAACAGCGCCTGCGCGGCTGCCGTCATCTGCGCGATGGTGCCCAGTCGCACCACGCCGGCGCGGCGCAGCGCGGCATCGAAGACGTCGTCGGCGCCAACCACGGCGCCGGTGTGCGACAGCGCGGCCTGCTCTCCCGCCGGGTGCCGCCCGACCTTGATCAGCAGCACCGGCTTGCAGCGGGCGGCGGCACGCAGCGCGCTCATGAAGCGGCGCGAGTTCTTGATGCCCTCGATGTAGAGGAAGATGTTCTCGGTGCGCGGGTCGGCCACCATGTAGTCGAGCACTTCGCCGAAATCGACGTCGCTCTCGGCGCCCAGGGACACCACGGTGGAGAAGCCGACGTTGTAGGGCAGCGCCCAGTCGAGGATGGCGGTGCACAGCGCGCCGGACTGCGAGATCAGGCCGACGGTGCCGGGCACGGCGTTGCCGTGCGCGAAGGTGAGATTGACGCCGGCCGAGGGGCGCATGATGCCCAGGCAGTTCGGGCCGAGCAGGCGCATGCGGTGGCGGCGCGCCGATTCCAGCGCCGAGCGCTCGAGGGCGGCGCCGCGCGGCCCCGCCTCGGCGAAGCCGCCGGCGATGATGATGGCGTTGCGGCAGCCGGCCCGGCCGCAGGCGTCGACGATGGCCGGCACCGTCTGCGCCTTGGTGCAGATCACCGCGAGGTCGAGCCGCTGCGGGATGCTTTCGACGGAATCGTAGCTGGGAAGGCCGAAGACGGTGTCGTGGCGGGGATTGACGAAGAAGACCTTGCCCTTGTATCCCGCATCGACGTTTTCGAGCATGTTGCGGGCGAGGGTCGCGCCGATGGAGCCGGGCGTTTCCGAAGCCCCGATGATCGCCACGGATTTCGGTTCGAAGAGGGGTGTCAGGTAGTGCTGTTCGTAGTCCATCACCGGCCTCGTGAAGGGCGATGCTGCAATGCAGCAACAATACCATCAATGCTGTTCATAGGCTAGACACGGAAATCCGCAATTGCAGGTCGGTGTTGCAGATTTACCGGCCCCCGGAACGGATTACCGGTTTTCGGCATGCGCTTCCTGACGTCCGCGCCGGCCGGGCCGGGCACTTCAATTGCATGGCGTCTGCCTCTTACCCGAAGGAGATCGCCATGGCTCACAAGCAGCAGCATCAGGGCCCGAATCCCGTCCAGGTGCAAAAGTTCCTGGGGGGACTCGACTATCCGGCCGGCAAGCAGGACATCCTCCAGAAAGCCAAGCAGGAGGGGGCCGACGAAAACGTGATGGACGCGCTGGAGAAGATTCCCGACCAGGACTACGCCAGCCCGGTCGCGGTTTCCCGCGAAGTGGGCAAGCTGCACTGAGCCGGCCGGTCAGGCCGCGGCTGCCTTCCTTTGCAGGAAGCTGGACAGCGCGCGGTCGGATTTCTGCGCGTGGTCGATCAGCCAGTCGGCTACGGCACATTGGCAGGCGAAGGCCAGGTAGCGGTAGTCGTCGGTGTCCGTCTCGAAGCGGGCGACGAATTGCCGGTAGGACTGGCGCATGCGCCGGTGCTCGCGCGCATGCTCGAGCAGCAGCGGATAGCCGGCCTCGTCCATGATCGCTTCCTCGGTGGCGAAATGCGCGTCCAGCGCGTCGGCCAGGGCGGCGATCCCGGCGGCGATGCCCTCGCGCCGGTTGGCGAGCAGCTTGTCGATCAGGGCATTGGCGGCGTCGAGCAGCTTGCGGTGGTCCTGGTCCACGCGCTCCACGCCCGTCACGTAGTCGTCCGACCAGGGGCGGATGAGATCCACGTGTTCCGTGCCGCCGGCGCTGCAGCGTTCGAAATAGAGCCGCGCCGGACGGTCGCCGGGCGCCTGCTCGAGGCATTCGCCCAGCATCGCGGCGGCATCGTCGCGATAGCCGAGGTGGAAGCAGGCCAGTGCCGTCTCGAACAGCGTGCGCGACTTGCGCTTGGCGGCGCGCAGCGGCGGCGGATCGGCGTCGAACACCTCGTAGAGCGACTGGATCTCCTGCTTGCCGCGCACCTGGCGGCGGTCGATCATGCGGATGCCGAACGGCGCCGGATCGTTCAGGCTGAGCAGCGTGTGCTCGCTGATGATGAGCGAGACATCCCACTCCCGCGTGATGCGCTCGAGGCGGGCGGCGAGGTTGACGGCGTCGCCGATCACGGTGACGTCCATGCGCGAAGCCGATCCGACGGTACCCAGCATCACAGTGCCGGTATTGACGCCGATGCCGATGCGGATCGAGACGTAGCCGGCGCGATGGCGGCCGGCGTTGTAGATGTCGAGCTGGTTGAGGATGGAGACGGCGCCGCGCAGCGCGTCGTCCGCGGACGCCGGGAACAGCGCCAGGATGGCGTCGCCGACGTACTTGTCGATGACGCCGCCGTTGGCCGCAATGGCCGGCTGCATCTGGCTCAGGTAGGAGTTGAGGAAATTGAAGTTTTCCTGCGGGGAGATCGACTCGGACAGGTTGGTGAAGTCGCAGATGTCGGCGAACAGGATGGTCATCGCCTGTTCGACCTGGTCTCCCAGGCGGACCTCGCGGATGTCGTCGAAGCCCATCAGCTGCAGGAACTGGCGCGGCACGAAGCGCTCGTACGCGTCTTCCACGCTCTTCAGGCGTTCCAGCGTCGCCTCGTGCGCAGTGACCTCGTCGAGCAGGCTACGGCGGGAATTGTTGCTCCCCGGGTTGTCGTGCCTCGAATTCATGTGGCCGTCGTGTTTTCCTCGATAAAATCATACAGGAATGGAATCCCCGTCGCCGTCGCCCCCCCAGCCGCGTAGTCCCGACGAGCCTTCCGCCTGGGTCAGGCGCTTCGCGGCGCTGATTCCCGCCGGCGGCAAGGTGCTCGACCTCGCCTGCGGCACCGGGCGCCATACGCGGCTCCTGGCCTCGTTGGGATATGCCGTGGAAGCCGTGGATCAAGACGCGGAATCGTTGTCCTGCCTGTCGGGCCTGCCGGCCGTAACGACGCGGCAGGCAAATCTCGAGGGCGGGCCGTGGCCGTATTACGGCTTCGCCTTTGACGGGATCGTGGTCACCAACTACCTGCATCGCCCCCTGATTCCGCATCTGGCGCGCGTCCTGGCCGAGGGCGGCGTAATGATCTACGAAACCTTCATGGTTGGCAATGAGCGTTTCGGCAAGCCGGGCAACCCGGCCTACCTGCTGCGGCAGGGGGAACTGCTCGAACTGCTCGGCAAGCGCTTTGCCGTGGTCGCCTTCGAGCAGGGGGAGGTGAGCCGGCCACGGCCCGCCGTGGTCCAGCGCATCTGCGTGCAGCGCGGCACGCGTCTCATGCTGCCAGAATCCGCCTAGCGAGGTCCTCGATTCCGGCCGGCGAGAGGTCGGCCGTGGCATACGCGGATGCTGCCGTGTAATCGGCGTAGTTCTTCGTGCTGGACCGGGCGTAGTGCGGGTCGTAGTGCCGCTCCAGCAGTTCCCGCACCAGCTGGCGGAAATTGCCGGCCGCCGCCAGCGCCAGCCAATGGTCGACCGTCTCGTGGCCCTGCTGGACGCGCAGCAGTTCCAGCTTCGCGGCCAGCCGCGCCGGATCCGCCAGGAAGTAGGCGTAGTCGCGCAGCAGGAACTCCACGCGCGCCTCCGGCGTCGCTTCGATGCGCAGGCACTGGCCGGCGCGGATGGCCGCCAGCATGGCATCGGGCAGGTAGACCGAGCCGATGCGGCGGCTCTCCGCCTCGGTGAAGACTGGGCGTGCAGCATCGAAGCCGAGCAGGGCCTCGTGCAGACGGGTCTCGAAGGTCTTCTGGGAAGGCTGCGGCGCATCCGGCAGGTCGCCGAGCACCGAGCCCTTGTGCGCGGCCAGCGCCTCCAGGTGGAGCACCTGCGCGCCCTGGGCCGCGAGCGCTTCCAGCACGCGGCTCTTGGCGCTGCCGGTGGCGCCGGCCACGATGCGGAACTGCAGGCCGGACGGCAGCACCTGCAGATCGTCGAGCACCTTGCGGCGCCAGGACTTGTAGCCGCCGTCGAGGCGATGGGCGTTCCAGCCGACTTCCCTCAGGATGTGGGTGAACGCGCCGCTGCGCTGTCCGCCGCGCCAGCAGTAGACGAGCGGCTTCCAGTCGCGCGGCTTGTCGAGGAAGTTTTCCTCGATGTGGCGGGCGACGTTGCGGGCCACCAGGACGGCGCCGACCTTGCGCGCCTCGAACGGCGACACCTGCTTGTAGAGCGTGCCGACGCGGGCGCGCTCCTCGTCGGACAGCACGGGGCAGGAAATGGCGCCGGGAACATGGTCGTCGGCGAACTCGGAGGGCGAGCGCGCGTCTATGACGTCGTCGAACTCCGCCAGTTGTGCTACCGTTGCCACCCCTCGCGGCAGTCGTTCGGACATCGTGGTCATGGATACAGTCAAACTCACGCAATTCTCTCATGGGGGCGGCTGCGGCTGCAAAATCGCGCCTGCCGTGCTCTCCCGCATCATCGCCGAGTCCGCCCTGAAGACCGTGCCGAAGGACCTGCTGGTCGGCATCGAGACTTCCGACGACGCGGCCGTCTATCGCCTGAACGACGAGCAGGCGATCGTCGCCACCACGGATTTCTTCACGCCGATCGTGGACGATCCGCGCGACTTCGGGCGCATCGCCGCCACCAATGCGCTGTCCGACGTCTATGCCATGGGCGGCAAGCCGATCTTCGCGCTGGCCGTCGTCGGCATGCCGCTCGACAAGCTGCCGGAAAGCGTGATCCGCGACATCCTCGCCGGCGGCGAATCGATCTGCGCCGAAGCCGGCATCCCGATCGCCGGCGGCCACTCGATCGACCTGCTGGAGCCCGTCTACGGCCTGGTCGGCCTCGGCGTCGTGCAGCCCTCGCGCGTCAAGCGCAACAGCGGTGCGCGGGCCGGCGATGCGCTGATCCTCGGCAAGCCGCTGGGTATCGGCGTGCTGTCGGCGGCGCTCAAGAAGGGCGCGCTGTCGGCCGAGGGCTACGACGAGATGCTGCGCTGGACGACCAAGCTCAACGTGACGGGATCCAGGCTGGCGCAGATCGACGGCGTGCATGCCATGACCGATGTCACCGGCTTCGGCCTGGCCGGCCATCTGCTCGAGATCTGCCGCGGCTCCAAGCTCACCGCGAACGTGGAGTTCGGTCGGCTGCCGCTGATTCCCGAGGCCGTCCGCCATCTGCAGGCCGGCATTGCGACGGGCGCCTCGGCGCGCAACTGGAACGGCTATGGCGCGGACGTGGCGATTGCGGGGGAGGAATGGCGCCAGAAGGTCGTCACCGATCCGCAGACCAGCGGCGGGCTGCTGGTGGCGTGTGCTCCCGAGGTTGCCGACGAAGTGCTGGCGGCTTTCCGTGCCGACGGGTTCGCTCAGGCGGCGGCGATCGGTCGCCTCGAAGCCGGCCATCCGCACATCAGGGTCATTTGAGCAGGGGGCGCAGCGCCATCCAGACGTGGTCGAGGATCTTCGGCTGTGCGGCCGCCACGGGATGCAGGCCGTCAGCCTGGAACGAGGACGCGTCGAGGGCGATGGGTTCGAGCAGGAAGGGCAGCAGCGGCACCTTCGCCCGGCGGGCGACGTCGCGGAAGGCATCCGCGAAGCTGGCGGTATAGTCGGCGCCGTAGTTGGGCGGCAGCTTCATGCCGACGAGCAGGACGCGCGCATGGCGCTGCCGCGCCGCGCCGACCATCGCCAGCAGGTTGGCGCGCATCTCGGCGACCGGCAGCCCGCGCAGGCCGTCGTTGGCACCGAGCGCGATGACGACCACGGCTGGCTTGAAGCGGTCGAGCGCTTCCGCCAGGCGGCTCCTGCCGCCTGCGGTGGTCTCGCCGCTGATGCTGGCATTGGCCACCGCGTAAGGAAGCCCCCGGGCCTTGAGGCGCTGGTCGAGCAGTGACGGCCACGCCTGCTCGACGCCGATGCCGAAGCCGGCGCTGAGGCTGTCGCCGAACACGAGGACGGTATTGGCCGCGAAGGCGGCCGGCGCGGCAAGCGCAAGCATGACGAGGACGAGGCGAAGCATGGCAGCGATAGAAGTCAGCGGATTGGGCAAGACCGTGCGCAGCGGCGACGGCGAGTTGACGATTCTGCACGACATTTCGTTCGCGGTTTCGCGCGGCGAGGCGGTCGCCATCGTCGGTGCCTCGGGTTCGGGCAAGTCGACCCTGCTGGGCCTGCTGGCGGGGCTCGACTTGCCGACCGCCGGCAGCGTCAAGCTGGCGGGGCAGGATATCGGTGCGCTCGACGAGGACGCCCGGGCCGAACTGCGCGGCCGCCTGCTCGGCTTCGTGTTCCAGTCGTTTCAGTTGCTGCCGGCCCTCACGGCGCTTGAAAACGCCATGCTGCCGCTGGAACTGCTCGGCCTGCCCGATGCCCGCGCCGCGGCGCAGGCGATGCTGGCGCGCGTCGGCTTGTCGGAACGGCTCGCCCACTATCCGAAGCACCTGTCGGGCGGCGAGCAGCAGCGCGTCGCCCTGGCTCGCGCCTTTGCCGTCAAGCCGCAGTTGCTGCTGGCCGACGAGCCGACGGGCAACCTCGATGCCGCCACCGGCGAGCAGATCATCGACCTGATGTTCGAGATGAACCGGGAAGCGGGCACCACGCTGATGCTGGTGACCCACGACGAGGCGCTGGCGCGCCGCTGCGGCCGGATGCTAAGGCTGGGCGGCGGGCGCCTGGTCGAGGGCTAGGCGCGCGGCCGTGACGCCGCTGCGCACGGCGCCCTCGATGGTCGCCGGATAGTCGCCGGCGACGTAATCGCCGGCCAGGAACAGGCCGGGCAGGGCAGTCGTCGCCGGGGGGCGCGCCAGGGCCGGTGTGCAGGCGAAGGTGGCGCGCTTCTCCACGATCGTCCGCGACCATGTCGGCGCGGGTGCGCCCGGCACGACGGCGGCCACCTCGGCGTGGATCCGCCGCGCCAGTTCCTCGTGCGCGAGGTCCTCGTGGCGGCCGCGCGCGCTGATGACGGCGGCGATGAGTCCGGGCTGGGCGCAAAGCGCGCCGCGGTCGAACAGCCATTGCGCGTGACCGCCGGAGACGCCGACCATCGCGAACGGCAGCCGGACGCCGGCCGGGTAGGCGAGATAGACGGTGACGATCGGCTCCCAGGCCAAGCCTGCTACGGCGGCCGCCAGCGGGACCAACTCCGGCAAGCCGGAAATGAGCTTGGGCAGGTGGTAGGGCGCGACCGCGAGGATCGCGCGGTCGTAGCCGTCGGCATCCGGCGCCACGGCGTAGCCGCCGTCCCGGCGCAGGAGCGAATCGATGCGCCGGCCGCGATGCACGCGCGCGCCGCGCGCCGCCAGCCATGCCGCCGCCGGTTCGGGAAACAGGCGCGAGAAGTCGGTGGCGGGCAGCAGCAGGTCGCTGGCCGCCCGACCGGCGGCGAGGCTGTCGCGCAGGACGTTGAGGAACACTTGGGCGGAAGCGTGCTCGACCTCGGTGTTCAGCGCGGCGAGGCACAGCGGCTCCCACAGGTAGCGGCGCAGGTTCTCGCCCTGCGCGTTCTGGTCCAGCAGTTCGGCCGCCGGGATGTCCTGTGCCAGGCGGAAGTTCCGCGCCTGCATCGCGCGCATGAACCGGATCGCGGCGAACTTCTCGCCGCGCGAGATGCCGCGGGCGCCGAGCAGCGCCCAGGCGAGGTGCAGCGGCGCGGGCAGGCGGGGCGCCGCGATGCGGAATTCGCCCGGGTATTCGAGGCGCAGCGGATGGCGGCGCAGCGAGCGGGGATCGGCGCCGACGCGCGCCATCAGCCGCAGCGTCTCGCGGTAGGCGCCGACGAGGATGTGGGCGCCGTTGTCGAGCGTCATGCCGTCGGCTTCGACGCCGCGCGCGCGTCCGCCCAGCGTGCGCGAGGCTTCGAAGACGTCGACCTGCGCGCCGGCCGCCGCCAGCTCGACGGCGGCGGCCAGGCCCGCGTAGCCGGCGCCGACGACCGCCACGCGCATGGCGGCGCTCATGGCTTCAGCCAGGTCTTCGCCGCGATCCACAGCTTGCGCAGCGGCGGCAGCGACAGCCGGTGCGTCAGCACGCGGCAGCCGTCCTTGACGATTTCCTCGAGCGTGGTGCGGTAGATGGCGGCCATGATCAGGCCCGCCACCTGGCGCCGGCGGTCGACGGCCGGCAACTGGGACATGGCGCGGTCGTAGTGCTCGCGGGCACGCGCCACCTGGAATTCCATCAGCGCGCGGAAGCCCTCGGAAGTGCGGCTCGCCAGGATGTCGGCTTCGGTGACGCCGAAGCGCGCCAGTTCATCATGCGGCAGGTAGATGCGGCCGCGGCGCGCGTCCTCGCCGACGTCGCGGATGATGTTGGTGAGCTGGAACGCCAGCCCGAGGTCGTGCGCGTACTTGAGCGTGCGCCGGTCCTGGTAGCCGAAGATTTCTGCCGCCAGCAGGCCGACCACGCTGGCGACGCGGTAGCAGTAGAGGTGCAGCGACTTGAAGTCGGGGTAGCGGACGGTGCCGAGGTCCATCTCCATGCCGTCGATGATCTCCTCGAGCTGCTCGCGCGGCAGCGCGAAGCGCGCGATGGACACGGCCAGCGCCCGCGTCACCGGATGGGTGGGGCGGCCCGCGTAGAGCGCTTCGACTTCGCCGCGCCACCAGGCAAGCTTGGCGCGTGCGACGCCGGCGTCCGAACATTCGTCGACGGCGTCGTCGACCTCGCGGCAGAAAGCGTAGAGGGCCGTGATCGCCTGCCGGCGCGCCGCGGGCAGGAACAGGAAGCTGTAGTAGAAGCTCGAGCCGCTGGCGGATGCCTTGTCCTGGCAATATTCGTCGGGCGTCATGTGAGCAGGGCTCGCCAGAGGATGCGCGGCCAATCGGGCGTTTCCAGGACGGGCCGGCGGCGGAAGACGTCGTAGTTCACGGCTTCGATTTTATCGAGGATGCGCAGGCCGCCGGCGACGATTGCGCGGATCTCCAGGCCGATGCGGCCCGGCAGGTCGCGGCCGAGGGGCGCGCCTTCCAGCATCAGCTCGCGCGCCCGGTCGACCTCGAAGCGCATCAGCGCGCGCCAGCTGTTGTCGCAATAGCGGCAGGCGATCTGGGTTTCGCTGACGCCGAAGCGCGCCAGGTCCTCCTGCGGCAGGTAGACGCGCGGCTTCTGCCAGTCGATGGCGACGTCCTGCCAGTGGTTGATCAGCTGCAATGCCGTGCAGACGCAGTCGGAGCGCCGCAGGTTGTTCGGCGTGGCGGCGCGGAACAGATGCAGCAGCAGCCGGCCGACCGGGTCGGCCGAGCGCCGGCAGTAGTCGAGCAGTTCCGCATAGCTTGCGTAGCGCGTCTGCGTGACGTCCTGCGTGAACGCGTCGAGCAGGTCGCGGAACAACTGCAGTGGCAGGCGGTGGGCTTCCACGACCGGGCGCAGGCGGCGGAATACCGGATGGTCGCTGGCGTGGCCGCCGGCCAGCAGATCGAGTTCCTTCCGATAGCCGTCCAGCAGCCGCAGGCGTTCGTCGGGCGGGAGCAGTCCCTCGTCGGCGAAATCGTCTGCGCTGCGGGCGAAGGCGTAGATCGCCGCGACCGGCTCGCGCAGTCTCGCCGGCAGCAGCCAGGAGGCGACGGGGAAGTTCTCGTAATGGTCGACGGGCATGCGGATCGAACAGCGACAGGAAGAGGCCGGCCGTGCGGGAGCGCGCACTATAGCGTCATGCCCGGTGCCGCTCAACCCGATGACATTTGCAAGTGCCGGGCGCCCGCGCTATCCTGCCCGCCGCTGAAGGATTGTCGAGGAGTGCCCGATGCGCCGCTGCTGCGCGCTGATCATGCTGGTTCCGACGCTGGCCCTGGCCGGCGCCTACGACTACTACGAATGCACGGGACCCGGCGGCGACGTTTCCTACTCCGTCGAGCGCTGTCCCAAGGGACAGCGGCAGCGCCGCGTCGAGGACGATACGGCGCCCACGACGCGCAGCCTGGGCGCCGCATCGGGCGGAACCATCCGCCTGTCGAGCGGGGCAGGCGGGCATTTCTATGCCACCGCCACCATCAACGGCAACCCGATGCGCGCTGTGGTGGATACCGGCGCGACGCTGGTCGCCGTCTCCCCCAGCGCGGCGCGCCGCGCCGGGATCGACCTGCGCCGGGGCGTCCAGGGCAGCAGCTACACCGCCAACGGGAGGACCCCGGTCACGCTCGTCGTGCTCGAATCCGTCGAACTGGGCGGCAACACGGTGAGGCAGGTGCGGGCCGACGTGCTGTCCCAGGACATGGGCCCGCAGGTCGACGTCTTGCTCGGGATGAGCTTCCTCCGTCATTTCGAGGTCAATACGGACGGCGCCGTCATGACGCTGCGGCCAAAATGAACGCCCGCGCATGGGCGGCGCGGCTGGCGGGCTGCCTCCTGGCCGCCTGCCTGGGCGCCTGCGGGACGCTGCAGCCCTATCCGCCCGGCTATGCCGACTGCTATGCGCGTGTCCAGAAGCACGCGACGGACCTGATTCCGGCGTTCGCCGCCCTCGGCTATCGTCCTTCGGTGCAGATATATCTCGATGAAAAGCTGCCCGACGTGTACGGCCTGCACGCGATGTCGGATGTCATGGGCGACGCCCTGCCCAACGGACGCATCCGGCTGCGCATTTCGTCGGTCTGCGGCAACGACATGCTGGCGCGCGCCGTGGTGGCCCACGAGATCGCCCATGTTGCCTTGCAGCACCGCGGCGTGCCGCCGACGGGGCTGGTGCTTGCCTGGGAGGGGCCGCCGCCCCAGGAACGCGAGGCCGACAGGCTCGGCCTGGCCGCGCTCCGGCAGGCAGGCGGCTATCCCGCCGCGCAGGCCTACCTGGAATGCCGGACGGGCGAATGCGGGGTGCCGGGCGGCGCCATGGGAAACCCGTCATTCCGCGGCGTGCCGCGCAAGGCCGCGCCCTGAGGGAAGGGCGAATCGGTTAGAATCCGCAGTCGCGCGAAGGTGGCGGAATTGGTAGACGCACTGGATTTAGGTTCCAGCGCCGCGAGGCGTAAGGGTTCGAGTCCCTTCCTTCGCACCAATCGACTCACAAACGCCCGCCGCAGGCGAATCCACTGGTTTTTCAAGGACTTTCCATGCAAACTCAAACGCAAGAGCGCGGCGCCGCCGCGAATCCGCTCGAACGCCAGTTCGACGTGACCGTGACGCTGGCCGACATCGACAAGGAAGTCGAGCAGCGCCTGCGCAAACTCTCCAGGACGGTCAAGATGGCCGGGTTCCGGCCGGGCAAGGTGCCGTTCAAGATCGTTGCCCAGCAATATGGCGACCAGGCGCGCTCCGAAGCGATCGGCGCCGCCGTGGAACGCGCCTTCGGCGAGAAGGTGCGCGAGCAGAACCTGCGCGTGGCCGGCTATCCGCGCATCGAGGCGAAGAAGGGCGAGGACGACAAGGCCCTGGCATTTTCCGCGACCTTCGAGGTCTATCCCGAGATTTCCATCGGCGACGTCTCGGGCCAGTCGGTCGAGAAGCCGCAGCTGGAAGTCACGGATGCCGAGGTGGACAAGACGATCGACGTGCTGCGCAAGCAGCGGATGAGCTTTGCCCCGGCCGGCCGGCCGGCACAGAAGGACGACCGCGTGGTGATCGACTTCGTCGGCCGCAAGGACGGCGAGGAATTCGCCGGCGGCAAGGGCAACGACTACCCGGTGATGATCGGCCGCGGCGCCATGCTGCCCGAGTTCGAGGCGGCGCTGGAAGGCATGTCCGAGGGCGCGACCAAGTCCTTCGGCCTGACCTTCCCAGAGGACTACCACGCCAAGGAACTGGCCGGCCAGAAGGTCGAGTTCGAGATCACGGTCAAGAACGTAGAGGCGCCCAAGCTGCCGGAGGTCGACGCCGAGTTCGCCAAGGGCCTGGGCATCAAGGACGGCGACCTGGAAAAGATGCGCAAGGAAGTGCGCGAGAACCTCGAGCGCGAGGTGAAGAAGCGCATCCAGGCCAAGATCAAGAACCAGGTGATGGAGGCGCTGCTCGCCGCGACGCCGATCGACGTGCCGGCCGCCCTGATCGAAGCCGAGTCGCACCAGATGGCGGAAAACGCGCTGAAGGATTTCGAGCAGCGCGGCGGCAACGCCAAGGCGATGCCCATCCAGGCATCGTGGTTCACGGATGCCGCGACTCGTCGCGTCAAGCTGGGCCTGATCCTTGCTGAACTGGTGAAGGCGAAGGACCTGCATGCGAAGCCCGAGCAAGTCCGCGCCATGGTCGACGACTTTGCGGCCACGTTCGAGGACCCGAAGGAAGTCGTGCGCTGGTACTACTCGCAGCCGCAGCGGCTGGCCGATGCAGAAGCCCTGGTGATGGAAAACAACGTCGTTGACTGGGTCTTGTCGCAGGCTAAAGTGACCGAGAAGGCGATTGCTTTTGACGAACTGATGGGTGATCGGGCATGATGTTCCCACGCAGCGGAACGACGATGACGAACATGGCAAACCAAGCTACCGAGACCCAGGCGATCGGCCTCGTGCCGATGGTCATCGAGACCAGCGGGCGTGGCGAACGCGCCTACGACATCTACTCGCGCCTGTTGAAGGAGCGGGTGGTGTTCCTCGTCGGGCCGGTCAACGACATGACGGCCAACCTGATCGTCGCGCAGCTGCTGTTCCTCGAGTCCGAGAATCCGGACAAGGACATCTACTTCTACATCAACTCGCCGGGCGGCTCGGTCTCGGCCGGCCTCGCCATCTACGACACCATGCAGTTCATCAAGCCGGACGTGTCGACGCTGTGCGTCGGCCAGGCGGCGAGCATGGGCGCCTTCCTGCTGGCGGCCGGCGCCAAGGGCAAGCGCTTCGCGCTGCCCAACTCGCGCGTGATGATCCACCAGCCGCTCGGCGGCTTCCAGGGACAGGCGTCGGACGTCGAGATCCACGCCAAGGAAATCCTCTACATCAAGCAGCGCCTGAACGAGATCCTGGCGAAGCACACGGGCCAGCCGATGGAACGCGTGCAGCGCGACACCGACCGCGACAACTTCCTTTCCGCGGAAGGTGCGGTGGACTTCGGCATCGTGGACAAGGTGATCGCCAACCGCGCCGAGGCGGCTTGAGCGGCAAGACGAAACAACGGAGCCGGCGATGACGGACAAGAAATCGAGCGACAAACTTCTCTACTGTTCCTTCTGCGGCAAGAGCCAGCACGAGGTCAAGAAGCTCATCGCCGGGCCCTCGGTGTTCATCTGCGACGAGTGCATCGACCTTTGCAACGACATCATCCGCGACGAGACGGCGAGCGAACCGGCCGGCAAGACCTCCGGCGACCTGCCGCCGCCCGCGGAGATCCGCGGCATCCTCGACCAGTTCGTCATCGGCCAGGACCAGGCGAAGAAGATCCTCGCCGTCGCGGTGTACAACCACTACAAGCGCCTGCGCCACCAGCAGAAGGGCAGCGACGGCGTCGAGCTGGCGAAGAGCAACATCCTGCTGATCGGCCCCACCGGCTCCGGCAAGACGCTGCTGGCGCAGACGCTGGCGCGCCTGCTCAACGTCCCGTTCGTGATGGCGGATGCGACGACGCTCACCGAAGCCGGCTACGTCGGCGAGGACGTCGAGAACATCATCCAGAAGCTGCTGCAGAAGTGCGACTACGAGGCCGAGAAGGCGCAGCAGGGCATCGTCTACATCGACGAGATCGACAAGATCTCGCGCAAGTCCGACAACCCCTCGATCACGCGCGACGTGTCGGGCGAAGGCGTGCAGCAGGCGCTGCTGAAGCTGATCGAGGGTACGGTCGCGTCGGTGCCTCCGCAGGGCGGCCGCAAGCATCCGAACCAGGACTTCGTGCAGATCGATACGACCAACATCCTGTTCATCTGCGGCGGCGCGTTCGACGGCCTCGAAAAGGTGATCCGCGAGCGCTCCGAGAAATCGGGCATCGGCTTCTCCGCCCAAGTGAAGACGCGCGACAACAAGAACATCACCGAGACGCTCAAGCGCGTCGAACCGGAAGACCTCATCAAGTTCGGGCTCATTCCCGAATTCGTCGGCCGCCTGCCGGTGGTCGCCACCCTCCACGAGCTCGACGAGGACGCCCTCGTCCAGATCCTGATCGAACCCAAGAACGCCCTCATCAAGCAATACCAGAAACTTTTCGGCATGGAAGGCGTCGAATTGGAAGTGCGGCCGGGCGCGCTGCAGGCGATCGCGCGCAAGGCATTGAAGCGCAAGACGGGAGCTCGCGGCCTGCGTTCCATCCTTGAAGGCGCGTTGCTCGACACCATGTATGAACTGCCGGGACTCGAGAACGTCGAAAAAGTGGTGATCGACGAAAACATGATAGAAAACGGGGGCCAGCCCCTGTTGATCTACGCCGATCAGCCGAAAGTGTCCGCGTCCAACTAGGGCGGCA
>DASVZD010000351.1:0-4542 GCA_036391815.1 Rhodocyclaceae bacterium | reverse complement strand
CCGGCACGATGCCGCGCACCACCACGCCGCGCACGTGGTCGCCGAAGGCCAGCATGCTCTGTTCCTGCACGAACGGCGCGGCCGCCTGCACCTCGGGGTTGCGCGCCACCTGCTGCACCACGCGCGGCCAATCGGCCAGTTCGCGGCCGGGGCCGGAGATCTCGATGTGCGAGGCGACGCCGAGGATGCGCGTGCGCAGCTCCTTCTGGAAGCCGTTCATCACCGAGAGCACCACGATCAGCGCCGCCACGCCGAGCGCCAGCCCGACCAGGGAGATCAGCGAGATGACCGAGATGAAGGGATTGCGGCCGCCGGTGCGCTTCTTGGCGCGCGTGTAGCGCAGGCCGATCCAGAACTCATAGCGGAAGGGAAACATGGGCGCGAATGTTAGCCGGTATTCCGACATGGCGTGTAGGAAAAGGCCGACCTTCGCACAACTCCGTCGGCAAAGGGGTTATAACCGCGGCACAACACTACGGCGCCGCAACGACGAGCGCCGATCGGCCGACGGAGAGAGAACGACATGAACACCGCATCGCAGTGGTGGAAAGGCTTGGGCCTGCAGCTCAAGCTGCAGATCCTGATCCAGGGTTTCCTTATCGTCATCCTGGTCGCGGCGCAGTTCTGGATCACCGCGAGATTCGAGCGCCAGGCGCTCGACGCCGCCGAGGAGCGCGCGATCACCGTCGCCGACGGAGCGATCAACGGCCTCAACACCCTGATGCTGACCAAGATCGGCGACGACGACGTCATCGCCGACAAGGCGGCGCGCGGCCTGTTCATCAAGAAGATGGGCGTCTCCGAGAACGTGCGCGAGATGCGCGTGGTGCGCGGCAAGGCGGTGGACGACGAGTTCGACGCCGGGCTGCCCGAGGAGCGCGTGGTCGACGACCTGGACCGCAGCGTACTCGCCAGCGGCAAGACCGAGTCGCGGCTGATGGTGAGCGGCGACGACGCCACGCTGCGCACCGAAGTCCCCTTCCTCGCCAGCAGGAACTACCGCACCACCAACTGCCTGCGTTGCCATGGCGTGAACGAGGGCGCCGTGCTCGGCGCCGCCAGCGTGACCATCGACATCAACGCGGACATGGCGCACATCCGCCGCCTCAACGCGATGATCTGGATCGGCCAGGCGGCCCTGCAGGTGGTGCTGTTCTTCGTGGTCGGCCTGATCGTGCGGCGCCTGCTGCGGCAGATCGGCGGCGAGCCCGCCTATGCGACGGAAATCTCGCGGCGCATTGCCGGCGGCGACCTCGGCTTCGAGGTCGAGGTGCGCGACGGCGACGACGACAGCCTGATCGTCAATATGGACCGCATGCAGCAGCACCTGCGCGGGCTGGTCGGCCAGGTGCTGGAAAGCGCGCGCCAGCTCGGCGACTCGGTGAGCAACTTCGCCACCTCGGCGCAGCAGGTGGCCGAGACCTCGCAGGAGCAGAACGCCGCGACCGGTGCGATGGCCTCCGCCATCGAGGAGATCACGGTGAGCATCGCCACCGTCGCCGACAACGCCCGGCATGCGCAGGAGATGGCCGAGGAGGCCGGCCGCATCTCGGGCGAAGGCGCCGCCACGGTGCGCGACGCCATCGGCGAGATGAACAAGATCGCCGCCACCGTCGGGCACTCGACCGGGCTGATCCGCGAGCTCGACGGCAAGTCGACGGCGATCTCCAACGTGGTCGACGTCATCAAGGACGTCGCCGACCAGACCAACCTGCTGGCGCTCAACGCCGCCATCGAGGCGGCGCGCGCCGGCGACCAGGGACGCGGCTTCGCCGTCGTCGCCGACGAAGTGCGCAAGCTGGCGGAACGCACCGCCCAGTCGACCGAGGAGATCGCCGGCATGATCGGCGCGGTGCAGCAGAGCACGCAGGACTCGGTGAAGGACATGAACCTGTCCAGCGCGCAGGTCGAGGAAGGCACCAAGATGGCGCAGCGCTCGGGGGAGTCGATGGCGCAGATCGACGCCAGCACCGGCCGCGTCAAGCAGGCGGTCGAGCAGATATCCTCCGCGCTGAGCGAGCAGACGCAGGCGGCCAACCTGCTGGCCACCGAAGTCGAGAAGATCGCGCAGAAGAGCGAGAAGAACAGCTTCCTCGCCAGCCAGTCCTCGCAGGCGGCAGGCGAACTGGAGCAGCAGGCGCAAGCCCTGCGGCGCGCCGTCGAACGATTCAGGATCTGAAGGGAGCGGCGCCATGGCGGCCATGATGGAATGGAACGACTCGCTCAAGGTGGGCCACGGCATGATCGACCGCGACCACCAGCGCCTGGTGGCGCTGATCAACCAGCTGGGCGAGGCGATGAGCGCGGGCCAGGGCAAGGAAGCCTGCGGCGCCGTGCTCGACGAGCTGATCGACTACACGCGCACCCACTTCGCCAACGAGGAGCGGCTGATGGCGGCGCACGGCTACCCGGACAGCGCCGCGCATCGCGCCGAGCATGCCAGGCTGATCGAGGACGTGCAGGAGTTCCGCATCAAGTACGCCTCCGGCACGGCCACGCTGTCGGTGTTCCTGCTGCGCTTCCTGATGGAGTGGCTGACGCACCACATCATGCAGTCCGACAAGAAGCTGGCGCAGGCGCTGCCGCCCGGCTGAGCCCCGGGGCGGCGGGGCCGCCGTGTTAACATCGCGCCCCATGCGCCTGACCCTCTGCCTGCCCGGCCTGCTGCTGCCCCGCCAAGCCCTGCTCGACACGGTCTCCGACCTCCGGCTCCCCGCCCTGATGCGCGTGCTCGGCCAGGGCCGCCTCCATCGCGACATCCCCACCGCGCATTACGTCCGCGTCATGCAGCGCTGGGAGCTCGAGGAGCTTCCCGCCGCCGCGCTGCGCCTGCTCGGCGAGGGCGGCGCGCCGGGCAGCGACGACTGGCTCTGCCTCGACCCGGTGCACCTCTCCGTCGACCGGCGCGGCGTCAAGCTCGACGACCCGGCGGCGCTGGCGCTCACCGCCGCCGAGGACGCGGAGCTGCGCGCCGCGGCCGCGCCGCTGGTCGCCGGGCTCGGCGAGCTGTCGGCCACCGTGCCCGGGCATTGGTACCTGCGCCTGGCCGAGGACTGCCACCTGGTGACGCGCGCCCTGCCGGAGGCGATCGGCCGCTACGTCGATCCCGCCCTGCCCGGCGGCTCGGCCGGCGCCCGCTGGCGCCGGCTGCTGGCCGAAGCGCAGACGGTGCTGCACCACCACCCGGTCAACCGGGCGCGCGAGGCCGCCGGCCAGGTCCCCGCCAATCACCTGTGGGCCTGGGGCGAAGGGCGCATCGAAACGCGCTTCGTCGCGCCCTTCGACGCGCTGTGGACGCGCGACACGGTGCTGCAGGGCCTGGCGCGGGCTTCCGGCATCGCCGGGCGCGAACCGCCGGCCGCTTTCGAAGCCGCCGCCGGACGCATCGCCGCCGTCGTCGACAAGCTCGCGGCGCCGGCGCGCGACCTCGACGCGCTGGCGTGGCGCGAGGCGCTGGCCGACCTCGAGCGCGACTGGATCGTGCCCGCCCTCGACGCCCTGCGGCGCGGGCGCTGCAGCTCGCTGCACATCGCCGCCTTCGGCGAAGACGCCAGCCTCGACATCGACGTTTCCCGGCTCGACCTCATGAAGTTCTGGCGCCGCCCGCAGCCGCTGGCGCGGCTCGCCAAATGACGAAGATCGTCGCGCGCCCGGTGCCGACCCGCGCCAGCCTGATGCTGGAGCAGGCCGGCATCCATCCGCTGCTGGCGAAGCTCTATGCGGCGCGCGGCGTGGCGAGCAAGGACGACATCGACACCGCGCTGGCCGGGCTGCTGCCGCCCGACACGCTGAAGGGGGCGGCCGACGCGGCCCGCCTGCTGGCCGACGCCATCGCCGCGAACAAGCGCCTGCTGATCGTCGCCGACTACGACTGCGACGGCGCCACCGCCTGCGCGGTGGGGCTGCGCGCGCTGCGCCAGTTCGGCGCGCAGGTCGACTACCTGGTGCCCAACCGCTTCGAGACCGGCTACGGCCTCTCGCCGGAAGTCGTCGAACTGGCGGCGGCCATGAATCCCGATGTCATCGTCACCGTCGACAACGGCATCGCCAGCGTCGACGGCGTCGCCGCCGCCCGCGCGCGCGGCATCGCCACGGTGATCACCGACCACCACCTGCCGGGCGAGGTGCTGCCGGCGGCCGACGTCATCGTCAACCCGAACCAGCCGGGTTGCCGCTTCGCCAGCAAGGCGATGGCCGGCGTCGGCGTGATGTTCTACGTGATGCTGGCGCTGCGCGCCGAACTGCGGCGGCGCGGCGCCTTCGGCGACGGCAGCGGCCCGAATCTCGGCGCACTGCTCGACCTGGTGGCGCTCGGCACGGTGGCCGACGTCGTGCCGCTCGATCGCAACAATCGCATCCTCGTATCGCAGGGGCTCGCGCGCATCCGCGAAGGGCGCATGAAGCCCGGCGTGCGCGCGCTGTTCCGCGTCACCGGCCGCGAGCCGGCGCGCGCCGGCACCTTCGACCTCGGCTTTGCCGTCGGCCCGCGCATCAACGCCGCGGGACGCCTCGGCGACATGTCGGTCGGCATCGAGTGCCTCG
>DASVZD010000350.1:0-16091 GCA_036391815.1 Rhodocyclaceae bacterium | reverse complement strand
CCGGTGAACGACTCGGCGATCAGCGCGGCCTGCGGCCCGTACATCATCGAGTGCGGCAGCAGCGACAGCACGATCGCCAGGAAGATCGAGGTCGGGTCGCGCGTTCCCATCATGGCGAAGTAGATGAAGCCCACCGCGCCGACCAGCGCCGCGCCGAAGATGTACATGCGGCGGCGCCCGACGATGTCGGACAGGTGGCCGAAGAACGGGATGGTGAAGAACTCGAGCAGCGACGCCGTCAGCACCGCGGTGAGCAGCAGGTCGCGCGAGACGCCGAGGTTGGCGGTGCCGTAGGTGAACACGAAGGCGGTGAAGATGTAGAAGGGCGCCTGCTCGGCCAGCCGCGCGAAGGCGGACAGCAGGATGTCCTTCGGCTGGCGCCGGATCACCTCGAGCATCGGCGTGCGCTCGATCCGATGCTCGGCAATCAGGCGCGCGAAGGTCGGCGTCTCCAGCACGCTGAGGCGGATGTAGAGGCCGATGGCGACCAGGATGATGCTGAGGAAGAACGGCACGCGCCAGCCCCACGCCAGGAATTCGTCGCCCGACACCTGGCTGACCGCCAGCACGGCGAGGTTCGCGAGGAACAGGCCGGCCGGCACGCCGAACTGCGGCCAGGAGGCGACGAAGCCGCGGTGCTCGTTGGTGCGCGCCCATTCCATCGACAGCAGCACCGAGCCGCCCCATTCGCCGCCGACCCCGACGCCCTGGATGAAGCGCAGCACGGTCAGCGAGATGGCGCCCCAGATGCCGATTTCCTCGTAGCTGGGGACGAAGGCCACGGCGAAGGTCGCCAATCCCATCAGCAGCAGCGTGGCGATCAGCGTCGCCTTGCGGCCGATGCGGTCGCCGTAATGGCCGAAGATCGCCGCCCCGACCGGCCGCGCGACGAAGCCGACGGCGTAGATCAGGAAGGCTTCCAGCGTGCCGACGACAGGATCGGACTTCGGGAAGTAGAGCTTGGCGAACACCAGGCCCGTGACGGTGCTGTAGAGAAAGAAGTCGTACCACTCGATGGTGGTGCCCACCGTGCTGGCGATGACGGCGCGTCGCAACTGCCGGCGCGCATCCTCGTCGGAAAGCGGTGTGGCCGCTGCATGGACGGCTGCCATTTGGATCTCCTCCGGTATATTGTTTGCCCGGTAAGACCGGTTTATGCGCCTTGGGTTCCGGGCCGCGGCGTCCGGTCCCCTGCGCCGAATACGCCATCTCCGTGCCCCTCGCCCCCGACTCCCCGCTGCGCAGCCGCACCTTCGTCCTCTACTGGCTGGCGCGCGTCTTCAGCGTCAGCGCCTACCAGGTGCAGAGCGTCGCCGTGGCCTGGCAGGTGTTCGAGCTGACCGGCAGCGCGTTCGACCTCGGCCTCATCGGCCTCATGCAGTTCCTGCCGCGCGTGCTCCTCATCGGCGTCGTCGGCAATGCCGCCGATCGCCACGACAGGCGCGCCCTGATGCTCGCCGCCCAGTTCGTCCAGTGCTGCGCGATGGCGGCGCTGGCGGTGGCGACGGCGAGCGGGGCAGTGAGCCGGGACTTCGTCTTCGGCATCGCCATCGTCGCCGGCGCGGCGCGCTCGTTCGAGTTGCCGGCCACGCAGGCGCTGCTGCCGTCGCTGGTCCCGGCGTCGGGACTTTCGCGCGCGGTGGCGATAAGTGCGTCGGCCGGGCAGGCGGCGACCATCGTCGCACCTGCCGTCGGCGGCTTCCTCTACGTCCTCGGCGCTGCCTCGGTCTACGGCCTGACGGCCGCGGTATTCGCCGTCGCGGCCGCCGCCACCGCGGCGATACGCGCGCCGCGCCCGGCCGCGGCGCCGAGGACGGCATCGGGCCTGCGGCACTTCCTCGAAGGCATCCGCTTCGTGCGGCGCCATCGCGCCATCCTTGGCGCCATTTCGCTCGATCTTTGCGCGGTGTTCCTCGGCGGCGCCACCGCGCTGCTGCCGATCATCGCGCACGAGATCCTTGGCGCCGGCCCGTCGGGATTGGGCCTGCTGCGCTCGGCGCCGGCCATCGGCGCGCTCGCCGTGGCGGTCTGGCTCGCCCGCCATCCGCTGCAGCGCGCCATCGGCCGGGCGATGTTCGCCGGCGTGGCGGTCTTCGGCGCCGCCACCATCGCCTTCGGGCTCTCGCACTCGCTGGCGCTCTCGATGCTGATCCTCGCCGTGCTGGGCGGTGCGGACATGGTCAGCGTCGTCATCCGCAATGCCTACGTCCAGCTGCAGACGCCGGACGAGATGCGCGGGCGCGTCAGCGCGGTCAATTCGGTGTTCATCGGCGCCTCCAACCAGCTCGGCGAGTTCGAGTCGGGCGTCACGGCGGCATGGTTCGGCACGGTTCCCGCCGTGATCCTCGGCGGCGCGGGCACGCTGCTGGTGGTGCTCGCCTGGATGCGCATGTTTCCCCTGCTGCTCCACGCCGAGCGCCTCGAACGCTGATCGCCGCGCGCCGCATGCATTTGTAAAGAATTGTTGGATTCCGCTTTTCGGGCATGGTGCCTGCTGATTCGGTGACCAAGCACGGGAAAGACGAGTGCGAAGGCATCCGGCGTCGGGTGCGCGCCAATCCTTGCCTCTGGTCGGCAGTAATTGCCGGCAAGGGCGGCAAAGGCGGCGCACCGCGACACGGCAGTCATGCAAGGACACTTAAGGAGGCGTCATGTCCGTATCCAACATAAGTTCCAGCGCCGGCCTCAGCCAGCTGCAATGGCGGTCGCAGGTCGGCCAGGCACGGCAGGACTTCGAACAGCTGTTCCAGTCCATGCAGTCCGGCGATCTTTCGGGGGCTCAGCAGGCCTATTCGGCCCTGCAGCAGCTGCAGCCTGCCGCCAGTCCCGCGGCGGGCGGCACGCCCGCTTCCGGCAGCGATGCCGGCACGGCGGCGGCTTCGGCCAGCACGGCCGCGACTGCCGCCTCCGGCAGCGGCAATACGATCGCCGCCGACTGGTCGACGCTCGGCCAGGCGCTGCAGTCCGGCAACCTGAACTCCGCGCAAAGCGCGTTCTCCCAGCTCGAGCAGGACCTGCAGTCCTCGGCCCAGGCACGGGGCGCCGGCCATCATCATCATCGCGAGGTCGAGCAGGCCCAGGCGCTGTATTCGGCCATGCAGGTCGGCAACGCGAATGCCGCCGCCGGCTCCGGCAATGCCGCGAATCCGGTGGCATCCGACATCAGCGCGCTGCAACAGGCGCTGCAATCGGGCGATACCTCGTCCGCCCAGAACCTGCTGGCGCAGCTGCAGAGCGACCTGCAGGCGTCCGGCCAGGCGCAGGGCCACGGCCATCACCATCATCGCGGGTTCGCGACGCAGAGCCCGCTGGCCGCCTACGGCGGCACCGCGGCAACCGCCGTGACCCCGACGGCCGACGCCGCGGGCGCCGGCTCGTCCACCAGCGCCACCGCTTGATCCCCCGCCGGCGGCCCTCGGGGCGGCCGGCTTTCACAGCCCCTGAGAGAGGAAATAAGAATGACAACAGCGATTTCCGGAATCGGCAGCAACGCAGCCACGCCCCAGGTCTGGTCCGGCGCCAGTGCGCGGACCACCCCGTCCCAGAAGATGGCCAGCCTGTTCGACCAGATCGACACGGCGGGTTCCGGCACCATCACCAAGGCGCAGTTCGAGCAGGCCTTCCAGACCATGAATCCGCCCAAGGCCGCCCAGCAGGCCGGCGCCGACTCCATCTGGGCCAAGCTCGACCCGAATGGCACCGGCAGCGTCTCCAAGCAGGACTTCGTCAGCGGCATGAAGACGGCGATGTCGCAGGCGCGTCATCACCATCATCACGGCGGGCAGGCGGCGGCGTCCCCGGCCGGCGCGGCGACGGCCGCGGCGGGCACGGCCGCGCTCAATGGTAGCGGAGCAGGATCGACCATCGACACCACGGCCTGACCGCCATGACTACCGTCTCATCGACTTCGTCGGCGCTGCTGCAATCCCTGGCGGCGAACGGCAGCGCGTCGTCGAGCGGCACCGAGAACTCGCTGCTGGCGGCGCTCGGCAGCGCGCCGGACGCCGCTGCAACGACGGACAACGGACTCCTGCAGACCCTGGTGACCCTGAGCTCCGCGAACGGCGCATCCGGCGCATCGGCCGTCCAGACCTACAATGCGCAGGGCCTGCTCAACCAGGTGCAGGCGACCATGCCGGAAGATCCGCTGTTCGCCAGCGATAGCGGCGGCAACGATCCGAACGGCAATTCGCTGCTGGGCGGCATCCTGGATCCCGGTCAATCGTCCGGCGGCTCTGCCGCCGATGCTTCCGGAGGATCCAGTTCTGCGGGCCTGCTGCAGCTGTTCCAGCAGTCCCCGACGCTGGCGGCCGCCTACGTCAACGGCGAGGTGACGCAGAGCCTCTTCAGCGACATGGCGTGACGCCGGCGGCGAGGTCGCCGCCGCGGCGGCCTTGCGGGTCCACCCACAGGTGGCGCAGGTCCATGCGGTCCAGCCAGGCCGGGCCGTCGGCGCCCTTCAGCATGGCGACGGTCGTCAGCGTGCCGGCGACCAGGCACTGGTCCGCCATCACGCTGACCGATGCAAGTCCGGACGCCGGCCGGCCGGTGCGCGGATCGAGGATATGGCAATAGCGCCGGCCGTCGATCTCGAAGTAGCGCTCGTAATCGCCGCTGCTGGCCACGGCGCCGCGCGCGACCCGGAGCGTCGCCAGCGCTCGGTCCGGCGCGCGCGGATCGCGGATGTTCACCAGCCAGGGCTCGCCGCCGGGGTGGGGGCCGATGGCGCGAATGTCGCCGCCGAGATCGACCAGCCCGGACGCGATGCCCGCGGCCTGGCAGACCTCCGCGACGCGGTCCACCGCGTATTCCTTGCCGATCCCGCCGAAATCGAGCTCCATGCCGGGCACCGGGAAGGCGAGGCGGGGGCGAGTCCATTCGATCTTGCCGAGGCCGACCAAGGGCAGCAACGCCTCGATCTCGGCCTGCGCGGGCAGCCGCGGCGAGGAGAAGTCCCAGGCGCGGCGCAGGATGCCCGAACTGATGTCGAACAGACCGTCGCTCCTGCGATGGCCGGCAAACGCGTAGTCCAGCAGCGCGGCTGTCTCTTCGTCCACCTCGATCGCTCCGCCGATGCGGGCGGCCCCGTTGATGCGGGAAAGCAGGCTGTCGTCCCGATAGCGCGAGTACCTGGCCTCGATGCGGAAGACCTCCGCCATCGCGGCGTCGGCCGCCGCCTCGGCGCGGCGGCGGTCGCCGTACAGGTGCAGCACGCAGTCGGTGCCCATCGCGGCGAACGGGAAGCTGAAGAGTTCGGACATCCGGCGAGTGTACCTTCCCGGTTTGCGCGGCCGGACGCGATGATGGACTATGATGGCAGGGTAGAACTTGCCGGGAGAGTGCGATGAAGACGACGATGCGGGGAATTGCCGTGCTGCTTCTGCTGGCCGGCTGCGCCACCAGCTACGAGTGGCAGAAGCCGGGCACCGGTGCGGCCGCCCGCGACGCCGACCTGATGGCCTGCGGCACCCGGAACGCCCACCTCGACAAGGACGATCCGGCGGCCGTGAGCGTCATCGACGGCTGCATGAAGGAACGCGGCTACCGGAAGGTCGCGCGCTAGGCCCGCACCCCTCGCAGACGCGCCCCCGCGGGCGAGAAGACCTGGCGGCCGCCGGGTCTTGAAATCCTCCGAACTGCCCCCATTAGGGGATTACTTTTGCGTTCAGAGGAGCTTTTTCCCCATGTCCGAAACGGCCACTTCCTCCAAGGAGACCCTGGGATTCCAGACCGAGGTGAAGCAACTGCTTCACCTGATGATCCATTCGCTGTACTCGAACCGCGAGATATTCCTGCGCGAGCTGGTCTCGAACGCTTCCGACGCCTGCGACAAGCTGCGCTTCGAAGCGCTGCACAATGCCGGCCTGTTCGAGAACGACGCCGAGCTCAAGATCCGCATCGCCTACGACAAGGCGGCCAGGACGCTGACGATCTCGGACAACGGCATCGGCATGAGCCGCGACGAGGTGATCGCCAACCTGGGCACCATCGCCAAGTCGGGCACGCGCGAGTTCTTCTCGCAGCTCACCGGCGACCAGCAGAAGGATGCCCACCTGATCGGACAGTTCGGCGTCGGCTTCTATTCCTCATTCATCGTCGCCGACAAGGTCACCGTCGTCACGCGCCGTGCCGGCCTGCCCGCGGGCCAGGCGGTGCGCTGGGAGTCGGACGGCTCCGGCGAATTCTCCGTGGAGATGGTCGAGCAGCCGGGGCGCGGCACCGAGATCACGCTGCACCTGAAGGAAGGTCAGGACGACCTGCTGTCGGGCTGGAAGCTGCGCTCGATCATCCGCAAGTACTCCGACCACATCGTCCAGCCCATCGTGATGAAGAAGGAGGAGTGGAGCCAGGACAAGAACGAGCAGGTCGTCACCGACGAGGACGAGACGGTCAACAAGGCCTCGGCGCTGTGGGCGCGCAACAAGAACGACGTCAGCGAGGAGGAGTACAAGGAGTTCTACAAGCACGTCGGCCACGACTTCGACGAGCCGCTGGCGTGGACCCATGCGCGCGTCGAGGGCAAGAGCGAATACACGCAGCTGCTGTACGTGCCGGCGCATGCGCCGTTCGACCTGTGGGATCGCAACGCGCGCCACGGCATCAAGCTCTATGTGCGCCGCGTCTTCATCATGGACGACGCCGAGCAGCTGATGCCGCTCTACCTGCGCTTCATCCGCGGCGTGGTGGATTCCGCCGACCTGCCGCTCAACGTCTCGCGCGAGATCCTGCAGGAGAGCAAGGACATTGAGGCCATCCGCAAGGGCTGCATCGCCAAGGTGCTGGGCATGCTCGACGACCTGGCCGCCAACGACAAGGACAAGTACGCCAAGTTCTGGGGCGAGTTCGGCCGCGTGCTCAAGGAAGGCGTCGGCGAGGACTTCGCCAACAAGGAGAAGATCGCCAAGCTGCTGCGCTTCGCCTCCACCCACGCCGACACGCCCGACGAAACCGTCTCGCTGGCAGACTACGTCGGCCGCATGAAGGAAGGCCAGGACAAGCTCTACTACGTCGCCGCCGAGACCTTCAATGCCGCGAAGAACAGCCCCCATCTCGAGATCTTCCGCAAGAAGGGCATCGAGGTGCTGCTGCTGTCGGACCGCGTCGACGAGTGGGTCGTCTCCCACCTGACCGAGTTCGAAGGCAAGGAACTGGTGTCGGTCGCCAAGGGCGGCCTCGACCTGGGCAAGCTCGAGGACGAGGCCGAGAAGAAGGAGCAGGAGAAGGAAGCCGGCGAGTTCAAGGAACTCACCGACAAGATCGCCAAGAGCCTGGGCGAGCGCGTCAAGGAAGTGCGCGTCACGCATCGCCTGACGGATTCCCCCGCCTGCCTGGTGGCCGACGAGCAGGGCATGTCGGCGAACATGATGCGCATCCTCAAGGCCGCGGGCCAGAAGTCGCCGGAGTCCAAGCCCGTCCTCGAGATCAACCCCAAACACCCGGTGGTGCTGCGCCTCAAGTACGAGGAGAAGAAGTTCGACGACTGGGCGGCGGTGCTGTTCGAGCAGGCCCTGCTCGCCGAGGGCGGCCAACTGGACGATCCGGCGACCTTCGTGAAGCGCATCAACGACCTGATGATGACGATGTCCGGCGGATCCGCGGCGTAAGCGGGGCGCGGCGCGGCGGACCTCTCCGGTCCGCCGCGGTGCCGGTCAGTTCGCGCTGCAACCTGCCCACACGGGCGAGCAACTGGCGGGACCGATGCCCGTGAACGTCCCCAGGAATTGCGGCAGCCACCGGAGGTCGATGTCCACCCTGATGTGGGGCAACCCGAAACTGGGCAGCTTGAGGTTCATGGTCGGGTAGTTGATGTTCGGCAGTTTCTTCGCCAAGCCTTCCAGCGCCGATTCGACGCGGCCGAGGACCGCAATGTCCGGCACCTTCAGGTTCAGATCGCGCTCGATCACGCCGAGAACGGAATGGAGGGCCTTCTCCGCATCGTTCTGGAGGTCGTGGATGAAGTGCTTGACGCCGAGCACCTTCAAGGCCTTCCAGAGTTCCTTGCTGAGCAGATGCTCGATTTCCTTCTCGATGGCTTCGCCGCCGCTCATGATGGTCTTGAAGCCGACGCAGACGTCATGATGGCGACCGAAGGCCGGAAACTTGAAGCAGAACGATCCGTCGATCAACGCCCGCAGGTCCTTCAGGTCGTGGGATAGCGCATCCAGCTGCCGCCGCAGCTTGTCGATATCCTGCGCCAGCGCGACGAGGGCGTCGATCTCGATGTTCAGCGGCGCGAGGAGTACTTCCATGTCGGGCAGCGAGACGTCGGGCGACGTCAGCAGGAGGCGGACCACCCGGTCGTATTCGAGGACCGCCTTGTCCGTTTGCGAAGCGGCGTCGCTGACGCGGCGATTGCTGCAGTCGAGCACGGGGAGCGGGACATTGAAGGCCAGGCACCCGTCGACGACGTTGGAAAGCGGCGTCAGGTTGAAGACGATCAGGTTGTTCACGTTGGTGAGGTCCGTCTTCAACGTCTCAGCGCCGGTGGCAAGCAGTTTCAGCTTTTCGCGTATCGGCTCCGCGGCCTTGGCGATCGGGCCAAGCCGCGTGTTCGCGGCGTGAAGCTGCGCCTTCATCGGCCGCAGCACGCCAAGGATCTGGTTTCCCACCTCGCTGATATCCTTCTCCGGCATGTCGGCCATCGCCTGGGCGACCTGCTGAAGCTCGGTTATTTCCGTGTCGGCGGCCGCCACGCTGGCCGCAGTCGTCGTCAGCAGTCCGAGCGCCTTGGCCGAAAGACTGAGAGCCGTCTGGTCCCGGCCGACCCGGCCGATTAGTTGCCCCTGGTCCTTGTACAACTGCGACGAATCGTTCTCGAGCTGGATCAGTTGCGGGTGGGCGATGCCGAAGATCGGGCCCCGGGGAAGGTTGCCCTGGCCCGGATGCGGCTGCGGCGCCTGGGCATACGCCGCCGCGCAGATCAGGCCGCCAAGAAGCAGCGCCGGAACGTCAAAGAAGCACCTCGAAAGTCTCCGCATGGTCGTTCTCCTGTTGCGAAATTCGGGTCTTCGGGCCGCTGGGCCGTCCGGTTCTCCTCAGTAGTAGATGAGTTGCCGGAAGTCCTGCAGCACCCGTTCCAGCGACGGAATGGGCGCGAAACGGCGGATCGATACGTCGCCGCTGAGAAGCTCGTCGCGGTACTCGCCCGCCTGGATGCCCGCCACGATGGCGTCGAAGTTCGGGCGGCGCTGGCGGACGATCTCGGTCGCGCGCCTGCCGATCGCGTCCGTCCCGCCGGCTGCAGCCGGAGCGGCGCCACTCGCAGCGCCCGAGACATCGGACATGGTGGCCGGCTTGCGCGGAGTGAGCACGATGAGGACGTGCTGCGAGTAATCGGTGTCGCGGCGAGTCGAGAAGAGGTACTGCAGTATCGGTACGTCGCGCAGCACGGGAACGCCGCGCTTGTCCTTGGTCTGCTCGCGTTCGCGCAGGCCGGACAGGATCAGGGTTTCGCCGAACTTCATGATGGCGCTCGTGAACACGGTGTTGCTCGATGTCGTCATCGCCTGTTCGATGCCCTGGGTATCCAGCGTGGGATCGAGGAACGATCGGGCTCCTTTCACGGACAGGAGAATCCGGTCGTCGTCGAGGAAGGTCGGGGTTACGGACAGGCTGACGCCGATGTTCTTGTCGTTGATGGATCCGCCATATTGGCCCTGCAGCGCGACCGTGACGGAGTAACCGGAGAAGAAGGTCGCCGGCGTGCGGTCGAGCACGAGCAGGCTGGGCCGGGCGATGACGTCGGAGGTCTTGTCCGTCGCGTTGAAGATGTTGAGGGAGTAGAGAACGCCGTCCGCACCGAGACCGATGCTGCGGGTGATGGTCTTGCTGACGCCCCCCTTGTCCGCGTTGGAGCTCCAACTTCCGGTCAGGATGATCTTCAGCCCGTCCAGCAGGTTCAATCCCTGCGAAAAGTCCGACTGTTCCTCCGTGCGTATGATGGTGACATCGATGACCGCCATGCGCGGAAGCGGTTGGCCCTTGCAGGGAAAGGGCAGCGCCGTCAGCCGTTCCGTCGAGTCGACCGGGGCAGGATTGCTGCTTCCCCAGTTGTTGTTTGGGTTGTTGCCCCAGTTGTACGCCTGGGCAGCCCAGTTGGGCGTCGTCGCAGCCGCGGCGGGCGAAACGCAATCATTCCATGCGGCAACGGGACTGTGGTCGTTGGAGACGCTGCCCGAAGCAGCGGGCGGGACGAAGGGCAACGAGGGAGGAGCGGCGACCTGCGGGTCCGGGTCTGCTTGCGCGTGCTTCTCGGCGGCTTGCGCCCGGATCTCCTTGATGGCGTCCAGCTTGTCGCCGATGGCGTCGGCTTCGCCGGGACGGACGCGCGACAGCTGTCCGGCTAATTCGCGGGCGTTGGTGTCCATGTCCAGCATGGCGCTCGACAGGGCCGCGATGCGCAGGGCTTCGGGGTCGTCCGCGCGCAGCGAAAGCGTCTTTTCCGCGGCGACCAGGGCTACCGGTATGTCGCTTGCTAGGTAGGCCGACCCGGCCAGCGCCAACTGGATGTCGGGATCGCGCGGCCGGAGCTTCGCGGCCTTGGCCAGCGTTTCCCGGGCTTCCGCATACTTCCCCTGCTGCAGTTGAAGGAGTCCGAGCTGCCGTGCCGCGAGCCAGTTGCCGGGGTCGAATTCGATCGCCAGGCGATAGCCGGTTTCGGCCAGGGGGGAATAACCCTGGCCCGACGCTTCGGCAAGCCGCTGGTAGGCCAAGCCATTGAGAAAATGAAGGCTGGCGTTCGACGGCACGTGGGCCAGCGCACGATTGATCTCGTTGTTGGCCTCCTTCGGTTGTCCGTCGGACAGGAGCGCGATACCCTTTGCTATGCTTGCGTCGATCGGCGAACCGTTCGTCGCCTCGGTTCTTGCCGCCTGGCCGGCGCAACCGGCCATCGCAAGCATCGAAACAGCAACAAGCAAGTATCGGGTAGCCATAGCCGGGTCAGCAACCATGCATGAAAGAGAAACCGCACGTTCGCCGCGGTCATTGCCATGCTAATGCACGCTATGCCAAACGGCAAGGCTGCACGTATGACGAATAGCCTAAAGGGACTCGCTCCGCTGGTCGACGAGCGGGCGCGCATTCTGATCCTGGGCTCGTTCCCCTCGGAGGCGTCGCTGGCCGCGCAGCAGTACTACGCGCATCCGCAGAACCACTTCTGGCGCATTCTCGGCGCCGTCATCGAGCGGCCGCTGGTCGAGATGGACTACGCGGCCCGGCAGGCCGCGGTGAAGGAAGCGGGGATCGCGATCTGGGACGTCTATCGCGGCTGCCGGCGCGAGGGCAGCCTGGATGCGGATATCCGCGGGGCCGAGCCCAACGACTTCGCGAGACTGAGGAAGATCGCGCCGCACCTGGCGCGGGCCTGCTTCAACGGCAAGACCGCCGGCAGGTTCGCGCCGCGGCTGGCGGCGCTGGGTTTCGAGACCGTCGTGTTGCCGTCGACCAGTCCCGCGTACACCTTGGGCTTCGCCGCCAAGCTCGAGGCCTGGCGGGAAGCGCTGCTCAGGGGCTGATCAGCCCTTCGGGGCGGCCTTGGCGCCGCGCCGCGGCGCATGCTCGCGCATGCATTGGCGGAACTCGTTGCCGTTCTTGTCCTTGCATTCGGCGCGGGCCTTCTCCATCGCCTCGCAGCGCTGCGGGTTGCGCGCCTTGCTGCAGTCCATGGGCGGCATCGATTCGATCATGCACTTGCGCTTGTCGGCCGGGCTCTTGTCCTTGCAGGCCTCCTTCGCCTTCTGGAGCGCCTCGCAGCGGGCGGGATCGCGCGCCTTGCTGCAGTCCGCCGCGACCTGGGCGAAGCTGGAAAGGGAGAAAAGGGCGGCGGCAAGAGCGCCTGCCAGCAGATGGGTTTTCATGGTGCTTCCTCGGTTCGTTGATGTTGCGGAGTCGCGCTGGGGTTTCCTTATGATAGCGCAGTAAGATTCGGCTATATTCGCTGGCTCAGTAAGGGAATCGAGGTATGGCCAAGACGCACGAATCAGCCAGGAGCGGGGGGCGCCTGACGCTTGCCGAGATCGTCGACGCCATCGTCGCCGCGGGCCTGGTGCCCGCGCCGGAGGCGGAGAAGTTCAAGCAGGAGCGCCGCTACTTCAAGGGCGACGTCCATCCGCTGGTGGTCATCGCCGAGCAGCGCTGGAAGTCGGCGCAGCCGCCGCACCGCACCCTCGATCTCGAGACGCTGACGCAATGGCTGGCCAAGTGGTCGGGACTCGACTACCTGCACATCGATCCGCTCAAGATCAATTTCACGGCGGTGACCGATGTGATGTCGAATGCCTATGCGACGCGCTTTCGCATCCTGCCCGTCGAGGTCAAGCCGCACGAGGTGACGATCGCCACCGCCGAGCCGTTCGACGTGTCGTGGGAGCCGGAACTCAAGCCGATCCTGCGCAAGGAAATCCGCCGGGTGATCTGCAACCCGGAGGACATCGCGCGCTACCAGGTCGAGTTCTACAACCTCGCCAAGTCGGTGAAGGGCGCGCTGGGCCGCGGCGACGTCGCCGGCACGGGGGTATCCAACTTCGAGCAGCTGGTCGAGTTGGGCAAGGGCAAGAGCTCGCTGGACGCCAACGACCAGCACATCGTGCTGATCGTCGACTGGCTATGGCAATACGCGTTCGAGCAGCGCGCTTCCGACATCCACATCGAGCCGCGTCGGGAGCTGGGCATCGTGCGCTTCCGCATCGATGGCGTGCTGCACCAGGTCTACCAGATCCCGATGGCGGTCCTCAACGCCATGACGAGCCGCATCAAGATCCTCGGCCGCATGGACGTCGTCGAGAAGCGCCGTCCGCAGGACGGCCGCATCAAGACGCGCACGCCCGACGGCCAGGAGGTGGAGCTGCGCCTGTCGACCCTGCCGACCGCCTTCGGCGAGAAGCTGGTGATGCGCATCTTCGACCCCGAGGTGCTGGTGCGCGATTTCACCGACCTCGGCTTCAGCGACGACGACCGCGCGCGCTGGCAGCAGATGACCGCGCAGCCGAACGGCATCATCCTGGTCACCGGGCCGACCGGCTCCGGCAAGACCACCACGCTGTACACCACGCTCAAGCAGCTGGCGACGCCCGAGGTCAACGTCTGCACGCTGGAGGACCCGATCGAGATGATCGAGCCGTCGTTCAACCAGGTGCAGATGCAGTCGGACATCGGCATGGGCTTCGCGGAGGGCATCCGTGCGCTGATGCGCCAGGACCCGGACATCATCATGGTCGGCGAGATACGCGACCTCGAGACGGCCGACATGGCGATCCAGGCGGCGCTGACCGGCCACCTGGTGCTGTCCACGCTGCATACCAACGACGCTCCCTCGGCGATCACCCGCCTGCTCGATCTCGGCGTGCCGGCCTACCTGCTGCAGTCGACGCTGCTGGGCGTGATGGCGCAGCGCCTGGTGCGCACCCTGTGTCCCAAGTGCAAGCAGGCCGGCGGCATGCGCGCCGACGACGAGGAGGCATGGAAGACGCTGGTGGCGCCGTGGAAAAGCAACAAGCCGGCGACGCTTTACCACCCGGCCGGCTGCCTCGACTGCCGCATGACCGGCTATCAGGGCCGGCTCGGACTCTACGAGATCCTGCTGATGAGTCCCGAGGTGAGGAGGAACGTCACGGCCCATGCCGATCTGGCCAGGCTGAAGGAAGTCGCGCTGCGCGAGGGCATGCAGCCGCTGCGCATCGCCGGAGCGCGCAAGATCGGCGCGGGGCTGACGACGATCGAGGAAGTGCTCAAGGTGGCACCGCCCGCCCAGGGGTAGCCAGCCCCGATTACCGGAGTTCGGTGGCCCGGCTCTATCCGCGCATTTCCGTTCGGCTAACCAGACTTGCGCTGGGCTGCGGTTCGACTATGGTGGCTATGGCATTTCCGGCCGGCGGGGGAAACGATGAAGGCATGACCCGAGGCCCGGACACCGACGACAGACGAAGTCACTTCCGGGGGCGACATGGACATCCGGGCGGGTGTGCTGATGCAGCGGAATGCGACGTGCGCGGGGTGCGGCGTTCGCGGTGTCTTCTCGGACATCGGCGACGGCGAATCGGCGGCGCTTCATGCCTGCAGCGCGCGCGTGACCACGGAAAAGGGTGAGCCGATGTTCCACGCCGGCGCCCGCGCGTCGGCCGTCTATTGCATCCGTTCCGGGTCGGTCAAGATGGTCAGGTATGCACGTGACGGCGGGCAGCGCATCGTCGCCATCGTCAGGCCCGGCGGCCTCGCCGGCATGGAAGCGCTGCTGTCGTCGACCTTCGACCATTCGGCGGTCGCCATGGAAAGGGTCGCGGCGTGCCGCATTCCGCTGCCGCAGCTGCGCGGCATCGTGGACTCCAGCCCGATACTGCAGCGACGCTTGCTCGATCACGTGTACGGGCGCTTGCGCGAATCGGAGATGTGGCTCGCGGAGTTGCTGGGAAGCGATTCCGATGTGCGCAAGCGCCTGGCCCGGCTGCTTTTGCGCTGCCGGCAAGATGGCTCGGACATGGTGCCTTGCTTCAGCCTCGAAGACGTCGGTGCGGTGCTCGGCATCGCCAACGAAACGGTTTGCCGCAACCTCGCGCACCTGAGACGCGCCGGTTTGCTGAGGGAATGCAGGTCGAAGGCGGCCGGCCGCTACTACAAGGCGGATATCGCAGGCCTCGAGAGGATGGCGGGCCATCCCGGCCACGGGCGGCCGGCGCGTCCGTGACGGCGCGGGGACCGTCCTACACGTCCAGCGCCAGCGGGGTTGCGTCGAACACGGTGACGCGGTTGCGGCCGTCGTGCTTGGCCAGGTAGAGCGCGAGGTCCGCGCTCTGCGTCAGTTCCTCGCTGGTATGGCCGTGATTGGGGTAGGCGGTGACGCCCAGCGAAATGGTGGTCGACAAGCAGAGTTCGCCGTGCCGGACGACGGTTTCCGCGAAGCGCTGGCGCCAGGCTTCCGCGCGCTCGCGCGCCGCTTCCAGCGACATGTGGGGCAGCAGCACGAGGAACTCCTCCCCGCCGTAGCGGCAGGCTACGTCTTCCGCCCGCGTGTCGCCGCGCAGCAGCTCTCCCAGGGCGACCAGCACCTGGTCGCCGGCCGGGTGGCCGTAGGTGTCGTTGAGGCGCTTGAAATGGTCGACGTCCATCATCACCAGCGCCAGCGAGTGGCCTTCGCGCTTGGCGCGCGCGATTTCGCGCTCCAGCGTCTCGTCGAGGTAGCGCCGGTTGTACAGGCCGGTGAGGCCGTCGCGGATCGCCAGCTCCTCCAGCTTCGCATGCAGCGCGACGATCTCGCTCAACTGGCTCTGCAACTGCGCGTTTGCCTGGCGCAGCGCGGCTTCGGCCGCCTTGCGCGCCGTGATGTCGCGGCTGACGCCGAAGAAGCCGACGATCGACCCGTTCCGGTCGCGCATCGCGGTCGACTTGATCTCGGCCCAGACGGTGGCGCCGCCCCGGCAAACCAGCTCGAGCTCGAACTGGGAAGTGGTCGTCGGCTGGCCGCGGCGCTCGGCCTCCAGGCGTTCCGCATGCAGGCGCATCGCCGTGGCCAGCGATTCCGGCGTCAGCTGCTCGGCCATCGAGTGCCCGATGACTTCCTGGCGCGGGAAGCCGCGCAGCTTCTCGTCGGCCTCGTTGACGTAGGTGAAGACGAGGTTGGCGTCGGCCTGCCAGACCACGTCGGCGGTGTTCTCGGCCAGCAGGCGATAGCGCTCCTCGCTGGCGCGCAGCGCCGCATCGGCGATCTTCTTCTCGGTGACGTCCTCGGAGAAGATGGCGACGCGGTCGACGGCGCCTTCGGCGCCCGTGACCGGGACGATGGTGTTGTGCAGATGGCGGCCGTCGCGCTCGTCGTCGAAGATGACGATGCGCCGGCTATCGATCGCCTCCTGGCGCGCTCGCTCGCGCCCCTGGCGGACGGCCGGCGTCGCCAGTTCCCCGATGTTGCGGCCGATGACCTCGTCCGGGGTGCCGCCGAAGCGGGAGGCGCCGCCGCGGTTGATCGACAGGATGGTGCCGTCGTGCTTCACCAGCGCGGCGAAGCTCTGCGTGGCGTCGAGCAGCGCCGCCATGTTCTGGCGGGTTCCTTCCAGCTCGCTCTCGGTCTCGCGGCGCTCCTTGATCTCGAGGGCCAGGAG
>DASVZD010000349.1:0-1728 GCA_036391815.1 Rhodocyclaceae bacterium | reverse complement strand
GCTTGGTCTTCGGCGCTTCGACGGCGAAGTTCTCGACCACCGCGAGGCGGTCTTCGCGGGCCAGTTGCGACAGGATCGCGGCGAGGCCGGCGCGGTACATCTTGCGGTTGACCTTCTGCGAGAAGTTCTCTTCCGGCTTGTTCGGGAAGATGCGGCCGCCCCCGCGCCACAGCGGCGAGGAGGTCATGCCGGCGCGGGCGTTGCCCGTGCCCTTCTGGCGGAAAGGCTTCTTGGTGCTGTGGCGCACTTCGGCGCGCGTCAGTTGCGCGCGGTTGCCGGAGCGGGCGTTGGCCTGGTAGGCAACGACGAGTTGGTGAATCAGCGCCTCGTTGTAATCGCGGCCGAACAGCGCGTCGGACGCGGAAAGCGTCGAGGCTTGCTGGCCTTGATCGTTGATCAGTTTCAGTTCCATGGCGGTCAGGCTCCCTTCTTGCCGGCGGCCTTGACGGCCGGGGAGACGATGACGTCGCCGCCCTTGGCACCGGGCACCGCACCCTTGACCAGCAGCAGCTGGCGGGCTTCGTCGATGCGCACGATTTCCAGGTTCTGCGCGGTACGCTTGACGTCGCCGAGGTGGCCGGACATGCGCTTGCCGGGGAAGACGCGGCCCGGGTCCTGCGCCATGCCGATGGAGCCGGGCGAGTTGTGCGAAATCGAGTTGCCGTGCGACGCGCGGTTCGACGAGAAGTGGTGGCGCTTGATGGCGCCGGCGTACCCCTTGCCGATCGTCGTGCCGGTGATATCGACCACTTGGCCCGGCTGGAAGATCGTCACCGACACGACGTCGCCGGCCTTGAGGCTGGCGAGTTGATCGGCGGCGACGCGGAATTCCTTCAGGATGTGACCGGCTTCGACGCCGGCCTTGGCGAGGTGCCCCGCCGCGGGCTTGGTCACCCGACTGGCGCGGCGCTTGCCGAAAGTCACCTGGACCGCGGCGTAGCCGTCGGTTTCAGGCGTCTTGATTTGCGTGACGCGGTTGTTCGATACATCGAGCACCGTGACCGGGACGGTCGTACCGTCCTCGGCAAAGATGCGCGTCATACCGACCTTGCGTCCGACAAGGCCTAGACTCATTTTTTTCTCCTAAACCCCGGCTACGATTGGCCGGGCCCAAAAGGTACAACTCGGTATAACGAGAGCCGCCGAAAAAGTTGGCGGCTCTCGGAATGCGTTTACTGCAGCTTGATCTCGACGTCGACACCCGCCGGCAGGTCCAGCTTCATCAGCGCGTCGACCGTCTTGTCGGTCGGATCGATGATGTCCATCAGGCGCAGGTGGGTGCGAATCTCGAACTGGTCGCGCGACGTCTTGTTCACGTGCGGCGAACGCAGCACGTCGAAACGTTCGATGCGCGTCGGCAGCGGCACGGGGCCGCGCACGACGGCGCCGGTGCGCTTGGCCGTATCCACGATCTCGAGGGCCGACTGGTCGATCAGCTTGTAGTCGAACGCCTTGAGGCGGATGCGAATTTTCTGGTTTTGCATGGCCGAATCCTTAAAGAGCGAGGCTCAAGCCCCTTGCGAGAGGGGTGCCTAAAAACGAAGGGCGGGATTATGCCGCCCTTCGCCTATTAAAGCAAGAACTTATTCGATGATCTTCGCGACCACGCCGGCGCCGACGGTACGGCCGCCTTCGCGGATGGCGAAGCGCAGACCTTCTTCCATGGCGATCGGGGCGATCAGCTTCACCGTCATCTGGATGTTGTCGCCCGGCATCACCATTTCCGTG
>DASVZD010000348.1:0-6703 GCA_036391815.1 Rhodocyclaceae bacterium | reverse complement strand
GCCTGCAGCACCTCGCCGGTGCGGTCGATCGGCAGCGTGCGGCGGTGGTCGGCCAGCGGATGGATGACCACGGTCGTGTCCTTGCGCGCCTCGACCACCTCGTCGAGATAGCAGATGCCGCCTTCGCGCACGGCGCGCGTGAGCGGGCCGTCGGACCAGTAGGTCTCGCCGTCGCCGATCAGGTGGCGACCGACCAGGTCGGCGGCCGTCAAATCATCGTGGCAGGCGACGGTGAACAGCGGCAGTCCGAGGCGCGCCGCCATGTGCGCGACGAAGCGCGTCTTGCCGACGCCCGTCGGGCCCTTGATCAGCACCGGCAGGCGGTTCTTCCAGGCGTGCTCGAACAGTTCGATCTCGTTGCCCGCGGTTTCGTAGTACGGCACTTCCATGGCGCGCATGTCCATCAGGCCTGTCCTTTCCAGTAGGTCGCGGCGATGATCGCCAACACGACGAGCAGCCACCCTATCACCAGGGCCGGCCACATGAACTTGATCCGGCGCAAGCCCATGAACTCGCGCACGATCCAGGTGCCCTTGAGCGCCGCGATGGCGAGGATGCCGAGCACGGCCGCCGTGCCGGCCGCGCCGCTCTCGCCCAGGCCCCAGGTGGCCGCCGTGCCCGCCACCAGGGCGAGCCAGAAGAAGTCGAGTCGTCCGGCGTTCATGGCTACCTCATTACGTAAACGAGCGGGAAGAGAACCACCCAGACCAGGTCGACCATGTGCCAGTACGAGGCGCCGGTCTCCATGCCGTGGTGGTCGGCCGAGGAATAGCCGCCGCGCCGCGTCTTGACCCAGACGGCGAGCAGGATCGCCAGGCCGAGCAGCACGTGCATGAAATGGAAGAAGGTCAGCGACAGGTAGAACATGTAGAAGGTGTTGGTCGCCAGGTTGATGCCGAGCGAAAGCTTGGCGTGGTATTCGAAGATCTTGACGCCGACGAAGCCGAAGCCGGCAAGCATGCCCCACAGCAGCCAGCGGCCGCTCGCCCGGGTGCGGTCGAGCTTGATGGCGGCCACGGCACGCGCCACGCACCAGCTGGCGGTGATCAGCAGGAAGGTGTTGATGGCGCCGGCGCGGCGGTCGAGCGTCAGCTGCATTTCGTCGAACAGCGCGACGTTGTGCATGCGCGTGATCGCGTAGCTGGCGAAGAAGACGCCGAAGGCCAGCAGTTCGGCGAGGATGAACACCCAGATGGCGAGGTCGCCGGGAGGATGGAGGGCGACCGCCTGTGCGCCGCCGAGGACGGGCCGCCCCGCCGGCTCGCCGGGCTTCAAAGCCATGTCCGCTGCATTCATGTGTTGCCTCGCCTTGCTTGCCTGTCGGTATTCCCGACTTTAGTCGTCGGGAATTTGGACTTCCTTGACTGCGGTCAAGGCCCCGTCAAGCGCCCCTGCCCCGAAAAGTTTCTTTGCAAATTCCGATTGAACCCGGGCAGGGGTGTCGGCATCAGATAACCCGTACGCCCAATGGAGGCATCGCGGACAACGGAGGGAAGCGAAATGATTCTTGCACTGGTGGACCTGCTCGGAACCTATTACCAGGCGGGCGACCTCGTCCAGGTCGAAACCATCGCGCGCAGCATGCTGGCCGCCATCCCGGACGACATCGTCTCGCTGCAGTTTCTCGGGCTGGCGCTCTACCAGACCGGACGCCTCGGCGACGCCTACTTCGCCTTCAAGCAGGCGGCAGCGCGCTTGCGCGAGCCCGAACCCGCCCGTCACGTCACCACCTGCGAATCGGCCGCGGAGATCGCCTACCACGCCGCGACGAGTGCCGGTACTGGGTTGGCGGACGGCTGGTGGCAGATCGCGGACATCCTCGACAAGTTCGGCTTTCGACGGGCCGCCGAGCGTGCCCGCGGCGCGGCGGCGGCGGCGCAAGGCCGCAGCGCGCCGGTCGCCCAAAAGAAAGAACCCGGCCTTGCGGCCGGGTTCCCGGTTTCCACCTGATCCCTGGATCAGGCCTTCGCCGTCTCGCCCTTGACGAAGAAGCTGGCGATGTAGGTCAGCAGGCCGATCAGGAAGATCACGCCGGTGCCTTCGCGCAGCCAGTAGAACAGCGAGAGCTGCGCCTGGGTGTCCATGAAGGACATCGGGTTGGCCGACACGCGCTGCAGCCACACCTGCAGGATGCCCGCGGCGGTGAGAAACAGCGTGATGAACACGATCGCGATGGTCATCAGCCAGAAGCTCCACATCTCCATGACCTGCGCCTTGTTGGAGTTGGCGGCGCGTCCGCGCATCAGCGGCATCGAGTAGGAGATCATGGTGATCACCACCATCACGTAGGCGCCGTAGAACGCCATGTGGCCGTGCGCCGCGGTGATCTGCGTGCCGTGCGTGTAGTAGTTCACCGGAGCCAGGGTGTGCAGGAAGCCCCACACGCCGGCGCCGAGGAAGGACATCACGCCGGTGCCGAGGGCCCACAGCGTGGCGGCCTTGTTCGGATGCTCGCGGCGGCGGCGGTTCACCATGTTGAAGGCGAACAGCGTCATGGCGAAGAACGGGATCGGCTCCAGCGCGGAGAAGATCGAACCCCACCACTGCCAGTACTCGGCGGTGCCGATCCAGTAGTAGTGGTGGCCGGTGCCGACGATGCCGGTGATCAGCGTCAGGGTGATGATGACGTACAGCCACTTCTCGATCACTTCGCGGTCGACGCCGGTCACCTTGATCAGCACGAAGGCCAGGATGGCGCCGAGGATGAGTTCCCAGACCCCTTCGACCCACAGATGCACGGTCCACCACCAGAAGAACTTGTCGCGCACGACGTTGGCCGGATCGTAGAAGGAGAACAGGAAGAACACCGCCAGTCCCCACAAGCCGAGCAGCAGCACCAGCGTGATCGCCGTCTTGCGGCCCTTGAGCACCGTCATGGTGACGTTGAACAGGAAGCCCAGCGCGACCACCACGATGCCGAGCTTGGTCGGCAGCGGCTGCTCGAGGAACTCGCGTCCCATCGTCGGCAGGATGTCGTTGCCGGTCATCTTCGCCAGCGTGGCGTAGGGCACCAGCAGGTAGCCGACCACGGTGAGGCCCGCCGCCACCAGGAAGATCCAGAACAGCGCGATGGCGAGCTTGGGACTGAAGAGTTCGGTTTCCGTCTCCTCGGGCACCAGGTAGTAGGCCGAGCCCATGAAGCCCATGAGCAGCCAGACGATCAGCGCGTTGGTGTGCACCATGCGCGCCACGTTGAAGGGAATCGCCGGAAACAGGAAGTCGCCGACGACGTACTGCAGGCCCATGATGAGGCCGAACAGTATCTGCGCCACGAACAGCGCGATGGCGCCGACGAAGTAGTACTTCGCGACCGCTTGGGATTTGTATTGCATGGTCATGGTCCTTTCGGTCTCAGCCTTCGATGTTGGGCGGCCACTTGGCGTTGTCGATTTCCGACACGTACTTGAAGAACGCCACCAGCTGGTCGAGCTCCTTGTCGGTGAAGCCGAATTGCGGCATCTGGCGGCGGCCCGGCGTATGGGTCGGCTGCGACGCGATCCACGCCTTGATGAACTCGGGGCCGCGGCGCTTGTACACGTTGCCGAGCTCGGGCGCGAAGTAGGCGCCTTCGCCCATCAGCGTGTGGCAGCCGATGCACTGGTGGGTCTCCCACAGCTTCTTGCCCGCCGCGATGTCCGGGTTGGCGGCCAGCTGCAGGTGCTGGTCGCGCTGCGGAATGATCTGCTCGTTCTGGTACGTCAGCGCCAGGAACACCAGGGCGAAAAACACGGTTCCGCCGAAGAATATGTTCCGCGCCGTTGAGGTCGTAAATGTGCCGCTCATATGTTCCCCTTTGGCTGTTGTCCTGCCCCTCGCAGGCTGCCGCCACTGTATGTGCCCGGGATAGGGGCTTTCCTTGACCGGCATCAAGAAGAGGAATAAGTCGCAAATACGCTAGACTTCCACGTCCCAAGGAGGTGATATGGCAAGCGGCAAGATCGAGAAAGTCGACGTCGCCAGCATCATTGCGCGGCTACCCCTGTTCATGGAGGTGTCTTCGGAGCAGCTCCAGCACGTGGCGTCCGAATCGCGCGAGAAGCGGCTGACGAAGGGCGAGATGCTTTTCCACAAGGGCGATGCCTGCCGCGGCTTCTACGTCATCATCTGGGGCCAGATCAAGCTGGCCTTCCCGTCGTCGCAAGGCAACGAGAAGGTCGTCCAGGTGCTGGGACCGCGCCAGAGTTTCGGCGAGGCGGTCATGTTCATGGACCGGCCCTACCCCGTGCTGGCGGAAGCGGTCACCGACACGCTGGTGATCCACATCCCGCGCAAGCCGGTGATCGACCTGCTCGAGCGCGACCGCTCGTTCGCGCTGGCCATGCTGGCGGGCTTGTCCACGCGCCTGCACTCGCTGGTGCACGACGTCGAGTCCTACTCGCTGCGCTCGAGCACGCAGCGACTGATCGGCTACCTGCTCCAGCAATGCCCGGCCGAGGGCGGCGGTTCCGCCGAGATCGAGCTGCCCACTTCGAAGCAGCTGATCGCCTCGCTGCTGAACCTCACCCCCGAGACCCTCTCCCGCATCTTCCGCGACCTCGGCGATGCGGGCCTGATCGAGGTGCATGGCCGGCTGATCAAGGTGCCCGACATCGGCCGCCTGCGCGAGGTCGACTTCTAGGGAGGCCGCCATGCCGGAAGAGAACGGCGCCAAGGAAAGCAACGTCAGGAAGAAGCTGCGCGCGCTGCGGCTGCCGCGCATCCCGCGCATCTCCTGGCGCGACCTCGCCGCCACGCTCGGCCCCGTGCTGCTGGCGAGCGCCGCCGCAATCGCGCTGGCGGTGCACTTCGTGCAGCCTGCCCCGCCAGACACCATCGTCATGAGCGCCGGCCCCGACGGCAGCGCCTTCCGCAACAACGCCGAGAAGTACAAGAAGATCCTGGCGAGGAACGGCATCAAGCTGGAGATCCTGCCGTCCGAGGGCTCGCTCGACAACCTCAAGCGCGTGATGGACCCGGACGGCAAGGTGGACGTCGCCTTCGTGCAGGGCGGCGTCGCCACCGGCAAGGAGATCAAGGACGTGTCGTCGCTGGGCAGCGTGTTCTACGCGCCCGTCGCCATCTTCTACCGCCACCGCCATCCGATCCAGCGGCTGTCCGAGCTGAAGGGCAAGCGCATCGCCATCGGGCCCGACGGCAGCGGCAGCTATGCCCTGGCGCTCGCCATGCTGAAGGCCAACGAGATCGAGCCGCGCGGCAAGACGAAGCTGCTGGAACTGGGCGGCAAGGACGCCATGGACGCGCTCATCAAGCGCCAGGCGGACGCGATCTTCCTGGCCGGCGATTCCGTGGCCCAAGGCAACATCCGCACCATGCTGCACACCCCCGGCGTGCGCCTGTTCGAGTTCCCGCAGGCGGACGGCTACGTGAAGCGCTTCCGCTACCTTTCCAAGCTGGAGATTCCCGCCGGCGCCTTCGACCTCGGCAACAACCTGCCGCACCACGCGATACCGATGCTGGCGCCGACCGTCGAGCTGATCGCCCGCAACGACCTGCACCCGGCCCTGTCCGACCTGCTGATCGAGGCCGCGCGCGAGGTGCACGGACGCTCGACGCTGCTGCAGAAGACCGGCGAGTTCCCGGCGCCGCTCGAGCACGAGTACCCGATCAGCGCGGAAGCCACGCGCTTCTACAAGTCCGGCAAGGGCTTCGCCTACCGCTACCTGCCGTTCTGGCTGGCCAGCCTGACCGACCGCATCATCGTCGTGCTGGTGCCGATCATCATCGTGCTGATCCCGGGCCTGCGCATGGTGCCGACGCTCTACGGCTGGCGCATCCGCCAGCGCATCTACAAGCGCTACGGCGAGCTGATGGCGCTCGAGCGGGCGTCGCTGAATTCAATGACGCCGGAGGAGCGGGCGGTGCTGCTGGCGAAGCTCGACGACATCGAGAAGACCACCATCGCGGGGAAGATACCGGGGTCCTTCGCCGACGAGACCTACCTGCTGCGCCAGCACATCAAGTTCGTGCGCGAACGGCTGGCGGGTTCGCCGACGCCGCCCGCCACGCCGGCGGAACTGGCGACCCGCCCGGGTTAGGCCGCGAGGCCGAGGTCGGCCTCGTAGCTGGCGCCGGGAACGTGGAAGGCAACCGGGCCGTCCGGCTTGGCGTGGATGAACTGGTCGACCGAGGGATCGGAGGAGTTCTCGAGCTCCTCGGGCGTGCCCGCCGCCACCACCACGCCGTGATGGATGAAGTACGCGTAGTCGACCACCTTGAGCGTCTCGGAGACGTCGTAGGTGACGACGATGGAGGCGGCACCCACGGCATCGTTGAGCTTGCGGATCAGCTCGGCGATGACGTTGAGCGAGATCGGGTCGAGGCCGGCGAAGGGCTCGTCGTACATGATCAGCTGCGGGTCGAGCGCGATGGCGCGCGCCAGCGCGACGCGGCGCGCCATGCCGCCCGAGAGCTCGCTCGGCATCAGGTCGGTGGAGCCGCGCAGGCCGACCGATTGCAGCTTCATCAGCACCAGGTCGTAGATCATCTCCTCGGGCAGATCGGTGATCTCGCGCATCGGGAAGGCGACGTTGTCGAACACCGAGAGATCGGTGAACAGGCCGCCGGCCTGGAACATCATGCCCATGTTGCGGCGCATTTCGTAGAGCGCGTCCGAATCGAGTTCATGCACGATCTTGCCGTCGAAGCGCACGTAGCCGCGCTGCGGACGCAATTGGCCGCCGATGAGCCGCAGGATCGTGCTCTT